>JAICTR010000315.1 GCA_025936275.1 Burkholderiales bacterium | reverse complement strand
GGACGAGCCCACGCCGACGTACGGCATCGTCAACATGCCGCTGCGCGTGGCGTTCGAGGAGCTGATGGTGCAGCTCGAGGGCGGGCACCGCGCGGTGACGCTGCCTTCGGGGCTCGCGGCGGTCGCGGTCGCGATCATGTGCTGCGTGAAGCAGGGCGACCACGCGTTGATCGTGGATAGCGTCTACGGCCCGACGCGGCGCCTCGCCAACCGCACGCTCGCACGCTTCGGCGTCGCGGCCGACTACTACGATCCCACCATCGGCGCGGACATCGCGCGCCTGATGAAGCCCAACACGCGCCTCGTGTACCTGGAGAATCCCGGCTCGCTCACCTTCGAGGTGCAGGACTTCCCCGCGATCGCGAGGGCGGCGCACGAGGCGGGCGCATGCGTGATCCACGACAACACGTGGGCCACGGGCGCGCTCTTCCGCTCGTTCGACCACGGCGCGGATCTCGTGGTGCAGGCGGCGACCAAGTATCCCGCGGGGCACTCGGATGTGCTGATCGGCGCGGTGGTCGCGAACGAGGCGTGGTGGCCGCGCCTGCGCGACACCTCGCGCGACCTCGGGCAGACGACGAGCCCGGACGATATCTTTCTCGCGCTGCGCGGCATGCGCACGCTCGAGGTGCGGTTGAAGCGCCAGGGCGAGAGCGCGCTGCAAGTCGCGAAGTGGCTGCAGTCGCGTCGCGAGGTGAAGCGCGTGCTGCATCCGGCGCTCCCCGACGATCCGGGCCATGCGCTGTGGAAGCGCGACTTCCTCGGCGCCTCGGGACTCTTCGGCATCGAGCTCGCGCAATGCCCGCGCGAGCGGGTCGCGGCGTTCATCGAAGGGCTGGAGCTCTTCGCCATCGGCTATAGCTGGGGCGGCTTCGAGAGCCTCGCGATTCCCGCGAACCTGCGCGGCGCACGCAGCGTGCGGCCGTGGACCGGCGGCCCGCTGGTGCGGCTGAACATCGGGCTGGAGGATCCCGCCGACCTCATCGCGGACCTCGCGCAGGGACTGGAGCGGCTGGGGATCGCGTGAGGCCCGACGCGGTTTCGCGCACGCTCGGGCGCGCCATCTCCGATGCGACGCAGATCCACTTCGAGGCCGCATCGGCCGAGGCGGTGGGCGGCGGCTGCATCCATACCGCGCTGCGCATCGCCGGCGACACGGCGGAAGGAGCGCGCACCTACTTCGCGAAGGTGAACCAGGCTTCGTCCGCGGCGCTCTTCGCCGCCGAGGCGGACGGGCTCGCCGCGATCCGCGAGGCGAAGGCGCTGCGCGTGCCGGCGGAAGTCGCGCGCGGCGATGACGGCGAGCATGCGTGGCTGGTGCTCGAATGGCTCGAGCTCGTGCCGCTTTCCGGCGCGAGCGGCGCGCGGCTCGGGAGCGCGCTCGCCGCGCAGCACGGCATCCCGCGCGAGAAGTTCGGCTGGGCGAGCGACAACTTCATCGGCGCCTCGCCGCAGGTGAACGGCTGGTCGGACGAGTGGCTGCCCTTCTGGCGCGAGAAGCGCCTGCACGCGCAACTGCGGCTCGCGGCGCACAACCGGCTTCCGTCGCGCATGATCGATCGCGGCGAGCGGCTCGCGGCCGACTGCGAGGCGTTCTTCCGCCACCACCATCCGGTGAAGTCGCTGCTGCATGGGGATCTGTGGAGCGGCAACGCGGCGGCGCTGCCGGATGGCACCCCGGTGGTGTTCGATCCGGCGGTGTACGTCGGCGACCGCGAGGCGGACCTCGCGATGACCGAGCTCTTCGGCGGCTTCCCGAAGGATTTCCACGCCGCGTACCGATCGGCGTTTCCATTGGACGATGGATACGCCGTGCGCCGCGACCTGTACAACGTCTATCATGTGCTGAACCACGCGAACCTTTTCGCGGGCGGATATGTCCGACAGGCCGAGCAGTCGATCGAGCGGCTGCTGGCAGAGACCTAGAGAGAGATGAGAACTGCCCCCGGCACCTCCCACGCACGGCGCGTGCTCGTCGTGGACGACAACCAGGACGCGGCCGACAGCCTCGCGATGCTGCTCGGCACGCGCGGCGACGAGGTGCGCATCGCCTACGACGGCAGCCAGGCGCTCGAGGTCGAGCGCGACTTCGAGCCCGACGTGGTGCTGCTCGACATCGGACTGCCCGCGCTTTCCGGCTACGACGTCGCCAACCGCATCCGCGAGAAGCGCGGCGAGAACGTGCTGATCGTCGCCATCACCGGCTGGGGCGAGGAGAAGGACGTGCGCCGCGCGGAGGAGGCGGGCATCGACCAGCATTTCACGAAGCCGCTGGACTTCGAGGCGCTGCTGGGCCTCATCGAGCGCGCGGCGCCCAGGCGCCACCACCACTGAGCTTTTTGCGGACCTAGCGGTCGAGCGGGCTCACCACGCCGCGCCCGCCGCGGTTGAGCACGTGCGTGTAGATCATCGTCGTGCTGACGTCCTTGTGGCCGAGCAGCTCCTGCACCGTGCGGATGTCGTAGCCCGCTTCCAGGAGGTGCGTGGCGAAGGAGTGTCGCAGCGTGTGCGAGGACACCGGCTTCGCGATACCCGCCTTGGCAGCCGCGCGCTTGAGCGCGCGCTGGAAGGTCTGGTCGTAGATGTGGTGCCGGCGGCGGATGCCCGTGCGCGGATCGAAGGAGAGATGGTCCTGCGGGAAGAGCCAGTGCCACGTCCAGGCGCGGCCGGCGCCCGGGCTCTTGCGCTCGTAGGCGAACGGCAGCTCCACGCCGGGGATGTTCCGTTCGCGGTCGCGCCGGTAGACCGCGCGCGACCGTTCGAGCTGCTCCGCCAGCTCGCCGAGGAGCGACTCCGGAACCATCGTCACGCGGTCCTTCCCGCCCTTGCCCTGGCGCACCACGATCTGCTTGCGCACGAGATCCATATCCTTCACACGTAGCGAGATGCATTCCGTGACGCGCATTCCCGTGCCGTACATGAGGCGCGCGACGAGGCCGTGCAGTCCGGGGAGATTCGCGAGGATCGCACGCGCCTCGGCGGCGGTGAGCACGGTGGGCAGCCGCTTAGGCCGGCGCGCGCGGACGACTTCCTCCATCCACGGAAGCTGGATCCCGAGCACCTCGCGATAGAGGAAGAGGATCGCCGCGAGCGCCTGGTTCTGCGTGGCCGCCGCGACATGGCCGCGGTTGGCGAGATCGGAGAGGAAGGCGGTGACGTGCGCGGCGCCGAGCTCGCGCGGATGGCGCTTGCCGTGGAAGCGGATGAAGCGCGCCACCCATTGGCCGTACGCGCGCTCGGTGCGCAGGCTGTAGTGGCGGACGCGGATCGATTCACGGAGCCGGTCAAGGAGGCGCGGGGCGGGCGGGGGCGGCGCGGGGCGGGGGAAGCGCGGGGGGTCGGGGCGGCGCATCCCTCGCAAACGGGGTTGTGCGGTGGTGCGTTGACCCTATGGGGTGGGTGGGGTAACAATCGTTATCAGACAGGTTTGTCCTTATCACAAACCCACTAATTCAAGTTAGCTAGCTTCATGAGCGACGGTGCCATTGAAAGCGAAGTCCTCGATCGGTGCGGCAACGACGTTGAGGCGCCGCACACCATCGCGTCGGATATCTCGAGAGATCTCGGGCGCCAAGTTTCCGAATCCGAAGTGCGAGCTGCCTTCCTATCGCTGGCGTCGAAGGGGCTCGTCCAGGCATACACTTTCGAGGCCTCAAGCAGTCGCTACGTGCCAATTTCGAGCGCTGAGGCCGCCCACACCGACGCAGCGTGGTTCATGGCGAAGAAATGAAGCAGTCGGGTCTTAAGAACGGGAAGCTAGCTAACAACGCGTTGGAGCGGACCGTGAGGCAT
>JAICTR010000395.1 GCA_025936275.1 Burkholderiales bacterium | reverse complement strand
GGCATCACCAGGACCCTCTCGCTCGACGGACGCAAGCAAGACATCGCCTGCTGCCAGATCGACATACGCAACGCCGCCACCCAGATGACCGAGAGCATGACGAAGGGCGTGATGCAGGCGAACGGCGAGATGGCGGTCGAGCCGCGCATGGACGTCGCGCACGTCGCGAGCGCCATCGTCTACATGGCGAGCCTGCCCCTCGACGCCAACGTGCAGTTCATGACGATCATGGCGACGAAGATGCCCTTCGTCGGGCGCGGCTAGCCGCCGGAGACGCGCGGGCGGCTCGCGCCGCCCTCCCACGCGAGCTCGCGATGCTTCATCGCGAGGTACTGGCCGAGCGCCATCTCGTGCAGCTGCCGCGGATAGCGCTCCGTCGCGCGGAACCACGCCTCGAGGCGCGCCTCCTCGCGGCGCTGCGGCGGCGAGGCGAGCGCATCGAGGTACGCCTGGATGGCGAGGAAGTAGCGCATGGTGTTGCGCTCCATCACGCCGCGCATGCCGCGAACGTAGACCGGCTCGCCCTCGCCATCGCGCCGCTCGACGGTGAAGCCGACGTTGTCCGCGCCCGCCGTCGAGAGGTACGCGTCCATCGCGAGCTGCGAGACCCAGCCGTATCCATATGAATAGTCGAGGTGGACGATGGTGTGGCCGGCGTCGCCCGGCGTCGCCTCGAGGACGATCCGGTAGTCGCGCGTGCCGAACGGCCCCGAGGGTGCGCGCAGCGCGATGCGCATGAAGCCTGCGTCGCGCGCCTCCTCGCGGAAGCGGAAATCCAGGCGGTAGCTGTCGTCGGGCGTCGAATCCTTGTGGCGGCCGATGAGGAGCACGAGCCGCGATCCGCGCTCGCCATCGCGCGCCTCGCAGCCCTTCACATTGAATGGCAGCACCAGGACCTCGCACCACTCGCGGGCATCATGCAGCCCTTCCGCGACCTCCGCGAAAGGATGGTCGATGCGCGCGTACACCTCGCCATGCAGCACGCCGCCGCCATCGTGCGAGAGGAGCACCAGCGGCTGGCCGAACCCGTTGTCGCGCATCTCGCCGCGCAGCGCTTCGAAGCGCGCGCGCAGCGCCCCGGCATTCGCATCGGCGCGGCTCGCTTCGGCCGCCACCGCGAGCGCGGGCCGCGGCGCCAGGAGGGCGAGCGCGCAACCCAGGGTGAGCGCGAAGATCGCGGCGACGATTCGACGTGATGACATGGAAGCCTCCGAAGGAGAGACTTCCCGCGCCTGGCCCGCGTTCGCCGCGCGGCGCCGCCACAAACAAAAACCCCGCCGGATGGCGGGGTCTCATCGGAAACCGGAGCTTCTCAGGCCGGATACGGCTGGCGGGAAGCTTCCTGCTCCGCGGGAACGGGAACCGGCAGGCCCTTGCGCGGCATGCGACGAACCTCATCCTTTTCCCGGGCGCGGCGCGCCATCTCGGCATACGCGCGCTTGACCATTTCGAAATCGTACTCGTATGTCATGGGCCGCTCCTTCCGGTAATCACGAGGATGAGTGTCGGTCATCGCTCGGGAAGATGCCTATCAGACATGTCCTACGCCGCGGGGTTTTTGCGAGGCGCGATAGTATGCGCTCACCACGAACCCTCGACGCGGGAGACCAGCATGGAACTACCGGCGAACAAATTCAAGCGCGCCTTGTTGGCCGGTCGCCAGCAGATCGGGCTGTGGGTTTCGCTCGCGAGCCCCTACAGCGCGGAGATCGTGGCGGACTCGGGCTTCGACTGGCTCCTCATCGATACCGAGCATTCGCCGAACGAGGTGGACACGACGCTCGCGCAGCTGCAGGCGGTGGCCGCCTCCGGGACGCCGGCGATCGTGCGGCCGGCGTGGAACGACAAGGTGCTCATCAAGCGCCACCTCGACATCGGCGCGCAGACGCTGCTCGTGCCGTACGTGGAAAGCGCCGACGAAGCGGCGGCCGCGGTCGCGGCGACGCGCTTTCCCCCGCGCGGCGTGCGCGGTGTCGCGGGAACCACGCGCGCATCGCGCTTCGGCCGCGTCGCCGACTACACGCGCCGCGCGCACGAGGAGATCTGCGTGCTGGTGCAGGTCGAATCGAAGCCGGGGCTCGACGCGCTCGAGGCGATCGCGCGTTGCGACGGCGTGGACGGCGTCTTCATCGGCCCCGCCGACCTCGCGGCGGGGCTCGGCCATCCCGGCGAGCAGGCGCATGCCGAGGTCCAGGCGGCGATCCGCGACGCGCTCGCGCGGATCAAGGGATGCGGCAAGGCGGCTGGAATCCTCGCGACCGACGACGCCTCCGCGCGCCGCTACATCGAATGGGGCACGACCTTCACCGCCGTGGGGCTCGACGCGATGATCCTCGCGCGCGAGACGCAAAGGCTCGCCGCGAGCCTTCGCTTCTGACTTGCCGCCGGCCACGCGGGCCGGCGGCTCCGTCATCGAACCCGTCCACCGCGCTCGGGCGTCCCTTCGCGCGGGCCGGGCGGCGACCCGAAATCCTCGTTAGGCGGGCCGCGCACAGCCCGCGAAGTCGCCGGTTACAGCATCAACCACTCGCGCAACGCCGCGCGCGCATCCACTTCGAAGCGCGCGTGCGCGTTCGCGATCCGCGCCGGCATGCCGGGCGGCACCTCGCGGCCGTACAGCGCGAAACCGCGCTGCCGGTTCCTCAAATTCAGCCTTCTCGCCGGCAGCAAAGGCCGCCAGGCCGGCTGCAACAACGTCGCGTTCATCGTCAGCACCGTTCTCCTTCGTTTTCTAACGGCGTTCCAGAAGCAAAAAGCCCGGAGTTCTTTCTCTCCGGGCTTCGCGCTGGAACTCCTCGCTAACGATGATCGAGGATTATTCCTTCGGTCTCCCGGAGTGCGCCTTTACGCAGGCGACGTGGGCCTCGGTATCCCACGCAAAGCGGGAACCGAGCGCGCGCGGCGCCTCGATCGGCATG
>JAICTR010000067.1 GCA_025936275.1 Burkholderiales bacterium | reverse complement strand
GAGCGACGATGGGAGCGACGCGCCGCGGCCCGCATCCACGCGCGCGCCATCCGATGCGCCCGAGCCGCGCGTGATGATCCGCCTCGGCATGCCCGGCGACGCGATCGAGGACGATCGTGGGGGTGCCGCAGCGGGCGATGGCGAGGGGCTCCTCGGCCGCGTGCTCTCGCTCTTCCGCGCGCGCCCGCGGCGCGAAGCGAAGCCCGCGCCGCCGCCACCGCAGGCGCCGGTGCCGGAGACGCCGCAGGAATTCGAGGCGCGCGCCGCCCTCGCGCCGCCGGGCGTCGCGATCACGACCTACGTCGATTCCGTGAGCGTGGAAGCGGAGGTGCCGCGCGCGCGCGAAGTGGTCGCCAAATCCGCGGACCTCCTGGAGAAGCTCGTCGCCGACATCCGCCTCGGCCAGCGCTTCGAGGTCGAGCGCGTCGAGGAGGTCGTCGACGACATGGTGGAGAGCATCATCCGCAATCCCGATGCGCTGATGTGGATCTCGCGCCTGCGCGAGCAGGACATCGGCACCTACGGGCACGGGCTGCAGGTGTCGGTGTATCTCACCGCGTTCGGCCGCCACCTGGGCTTTCCCAAGACGCACCTGGCGATCCTCGCGCAGGTGGGACTCCTCCTCGACATCGGCAAGATCCGGCTGCCGCGCGAGCTCCTCGAAAAGCAGGGACGCCTCGCGCCCGAAGAGTTCGATCTGGTGAAGGAGCACGTGCGCCACGGCCTGGACATCCTCGCCGAGACGCCCAACTTCCATCCCGATGTCATCGAGGGCATCGCGCAGCACCACGAGCGCATGAACGGCAGCGGCTATCCGGGCGCGCTGATGGGCGACGAGATCGGCGTCGTCGGGCGCATGGCGGGCATCGTGGATTGCTTCGCGGCGCTCACCAACCATCGTCCCTACGCGGCGGCGGTGTCCTCGTACGAGGCGCTGCGCAGCATCGCGAGCTGGGGCGGCGATTTCTTCCACGAGCCGCTGGTGCAGCAGTTCGTGTCCTCGGTGGGCGTGTTTCCGGTGGGCTCGCTGATCGAGCTTTCCACGGGCGAGGTGGCGGTCGTGGTCTCGCACAACAAGCTGCGGCGCCTGAAGCCCCGCGTGCTCGTGGTGACCGGCCCCGACAAGACGCCGGTCGCACACCCGGCGATGGTGGATCTCCTCTACGACCCGAAGGTGGGCGGCGAGGAAGGCGTCTTCATCAAGCGCGGGCTTCCGAGCGGCGCCTACGGCCTCGACCTGCGCGACTACTACCTGAGCTGAGGCGCCGTGCCCGAGACTCCTCCCGTGCAGGACCCCTCCGCCGCGATGCCCGAGACGCGCGAGGAGCTTCTGAAGCTCCTCGATCGCGAGACCGCGGTCGCGCGCGCCACCGACGGTCGCCTCGCCGTGCTGATCCTCGACCTGCGCCGCGTCGACCGGCTGCACGCGCTCCTGCGCGGGCCGAGCCCGTCGATGACCATGGCGCTGGTGCTCGAGCGGCTGAGAAAGGCGCTGCGTCCCGAGGACCGCGTCGCGCCGATCAGCGACGAGCAGGCGTGCGTCGTTCTGCCGCGGCTCGCGCACCAGTCGCAGGCGGTGCTCGCGGCGGTGAAGCTTTTGCGCGCGCTCGACCGGCCGATCGCGCACGAAGGCGGAAGCGCGGTGCTGCGCCCCTGCATCGGCATCGCCACGCTTCCCGAGCACGGCTTCGATCCCGCGGAGCTGCTCATGGCGGCCGACATCTCGCGCCAGATCGCCGCCACGCGCGAGGAGGGCTACCACGTCTTCCAGGGCGACGAGGCGGTGGAAGCCGAGGTCTATCGCGGCCTCGACCTCGACCTCGAGCGCGCGATCCGCGCCAACGAGCTCGAGCTGCACTACCTGCCGCAGATCGACCTCGCCTCCGCGCGCCCGGTGGGCGCCGAGGCGCTGCTGCGCTGGAACCACGTGAAGGCCGGCGCCGTGCCGCCGCAGACCATGGTCGGCATCGCCGAGCGCACCGGCCTCATCGGCTCGCTCACCTTCTGGGTGCTCAACGCGGCGCTGCGCCAGGCCTCCGAATGGAAGGCCTCGGGACGGACGCTGCGCCTCGCCATCAACCTGTCCACCAGCACGCTCACCGATCGCGAGCTCCCCGCCGTGGTGGACCAGAGCCTCAAGACCTGGGGCATCGCCGCGGGCGACCTCACGCTGGAGATCGCGGAAAGCGCGATGATCTCCGATGCGGAGCGCTCGGTCGCGATCCTCACGCGGCTGAAGGCGGTCGGCGTGCGCCTCGCGATCGACGACTTCGGCAGCGGCTTCTCCTCGCTCTCGCACATGCGCCGCTTTCCGCTGGACGAGCTGAAGATCGACCGGCCGTTCATCGCGGGAATGCTCTCGGATGCCGGCGACCGCGCGCTGGTGCACAGCGCGATCGACCTCGGCCACCACTTCGGGCTGCGCGTCGCCGCCGAGGGCGTGGAGCGCCCGGAGCTGCGCAGCGCGCTCGCCGCGCTCGGCTGCGACCTCGCGCAGGGCGACGCGGTGAGCCCCGCCCTGCCGGCCGCGGCCTTCAGGGAGTGGTGGACGGTCCACGCCTCGGGAGCCTGAGCGGCGCAAGCGCCGTGCCTCCGCCATGAAGAACGGGTTCTACGTCATCATGGCGGCGCAGTTCTTCTCGTCGCTCGCCGACAACGCGCTCCTCATCGCGGCGATCGCGATGCTCGTCGAGCTGCAGGGGCCCGCCTGGGCGACCCCGCTCCTCAAGTTCTTCTTCACCATCTCGTACGTGGTGCTCGCGTTCCTGGTGGGCGCGTTCGCCGACTCGATGCCCAAGGGCCGCGTGATGTTCGTCACCAACGCGGTGAAGGTGGTCGGCTGCCTGCTGATCCTCTTCAACCAGTTCCTCGGCATCGGGCACCTGCAGGCGTACTGGCTGGTGCTCTTCGCCTACGCGGTGGTGGGCCTCGGCGCCGCCGCGTACTCTCCGGCGAAGTACGGCATCCTCACCGAGCTCCTGCCGGCGGAGAAGCTGGTGATGGCGAACGGCTGGATCGAGGGCCTCACCGTCGCCTCGATCGTGCTCGGCAACGTGCTCGGCGGGATGCTCATCGGGCCGCGCATCTCGCACGTGCTGCTCTCGCTCGACCTGCCGTTCGTGAAGACCAGCATCGATACGCCGCCGGAAGCCGCAGTGGTGGTGATCGCCATCGTGTACGGCATCGGCGCGGCGCTCACGCTCGCCATTCCCGATACCGGCGCGCGCTACCCGCACCAGGAGCGCAACCCCGTGCGCCTGCTGGTGGATTTCTCGCGCTGCTTCGTGACCCTGTGGCGCGACAAGCTCGGGCAGATCTCGCTCGCGGTGACGACGCTCTTCTGGGGCGCGGGCGCGTGCCTGCAGTTCATCGTCATCAAGTGGGCCGAGCGCCAGCTGCACCTGCCGCTCGAGGTGGGCGCGATGCTCTCGGGCGTCTCCGCGGTCGGCATCGCGATCGGCGCGGTGCTCGCCGCGAAGCTCGTGCCGCTGAAGAAGGCGGTCTCGGTGCTGCCGGTGGGGATCGCGATGGGCATCGCCGTGATCAGCATGGTGTCGCTCAAGTGGATGCCCGCGGTGTACTTCGTGCTGGTGCTGATCGGCGCGTGCGCCGGCTACTTCGTGGTGCCGATGAACGCGCTCCTGCAGCACCGCGGCCACGTGCTCATGTCGGCGGGCCATTCCATCGCGGTGCAGAACTTCAACGAGAACGTGAGCATCCTGGTGATGCTCGCGATCTACTCGATGATGATCCGCTTCGACCTGCGCATCCACACCGTGGTGGTGATCTTCGGCCTCTTCATGGCCGGGTCGATGTACCTCGTGATCCGCTGGAACGCCGCCAACCACCGCGCCGACCCGCACCTCGATCGCCTGATCGGCGAAGCGAAGCATTAGCGCGACATCGGCGCCGTGCGCTCCCCGGTTTCGATGGGCAGGCGCACGATGAAGTTGCTGCCCTTGCCGCTGCCTTCGCTGCGCACCTGCACGGTTCCGCCATGGAGCGCCACCAGGTCGCGCACCAGCGCGAGCCCGATGCCCAGCCCGCCGCGCGCGAACGGGCGCGACGACTCGACCTGCGTGAAGAGGTCGAAGATGCGCGGCAGCATGTCGTGGGGAATGCCGAGCCCGTCGTCGCTCACCTTGGCGACCGCCTCGTGGCCCTCGAGCGTCGCCTGGACCGAGATGTGCCCGCCGGGCGGCGTGTACTTCGCCGCGTTGGTGAGGAGGTTCACGAACACCTGGCGCAATCGCCCCGCATCGGCGACGAGGCGCAGCGGCTCGTCGGGCACGATGAGGTCCACCGTGTGGCGGCGCTCCTCGACCAACGGCCGCACGTCGTCGAGCGAATCGCGCAGCAGCTCCTGCAGGACCATGGGCTGGCGCTCGAGCTCGATCTTTCCCGCGCCGATGCGCGTCATGTCGAGCAGGTCGTCCACCAGGCGGCGCAGGAGCTCGGTCTGGCGCTCGATCACGCGCAGCGGATAGTCGATGTCCGAGCCGGGCAGCGAGGAAAGGCGGATCAGCTGCATCGCGTTGGCGAGCGGCGCGAGCGGGTTCCTCAGCTCGTGGGAGAGCGTGGAAAGGAACGCGTCCTTGCGGCGCACCGCCTGCTCCAGCACGGCGACGCGATTGGCGAGCACCTCGACCTGCGCCCTCACGTCGGTGCGGTCGCGCATCACCTTCACGTACGCCTCGAGGCGCCCGGCCGCGTCGTGCACCGCGACCAGCGCGCCCACCGCCCAGAAGCGCGAGCCGTCGGCGCGCAGCTGCCAGCGATCGTCCTCGGCGATGCCGGTGCGCGCGGCGACCTCGATCTCGTGGCCGGCGAGCCCGCGCTCGACGTCCTCCGGGACGAAGAGCGCGGCCGCTTCGAGCCCGACCATCTTGCCGTGAGGATAGCCGAAGACGCGCTCGGCCCCCGGGCTCGCCCATGCGAGGTGCCCGGACAGGTCGATCACGAGCACCGCGTGCTCGGGAGATTCCGCGGCAAACTTTTCCAGCAACCGCGGGATGTCGAGCGAATGCGAAGGGGTCATCGGAGGGGCGCCTCTGGACCGTTATGGACGGTGGATCGGCGCGAGCGTTCCCCTCATGCGCCTCGCGGCGATGCTTATCCGCCGGATTCCTTCGCGGCGCGCGCTCGCCAGCGCAACAGGCCGATCGCGTAGGCGGCGTAGTAGCCCGCCACGGTGCCGAAGATCGCGAGCGTGAGCGGGCTCGACGCGTCGTGGCCGGTGGATCCCCGGGTCCGCACCTCGAGGACGCGCCAGGCGATGCGGCCCACGAGCAGGACGGAAAGGGCGATGCCGATGTGCGCGCTCGGCGTGTAGAACCAGCCCTCCGCGGTGCGCTCGAAGCGCGTGAGGCGCAGTCCCCCCACGGCGAGCGCGATGCCGAGCGCGCTGCCGCCGGTGAGCGCGGCGAGCGCGCCGGTCGCATCGCCGCGCGCCGCGGCGCCGAACGCGAGCAGCATCGCGAGCAGCGGAAACAGCACCGCCGCCGTCCAATGCCGCCAGGCGCGCGAGCGCTGCCGTCCCACCAGGCGGCGCACGCGCGAATAGAGGCGCCATGCGATGAGCGGAAGCAGCGCGATGAAGACGATCGTGGGTGCGTTCATGCGGCCTTCAGCCTCCTCGATGCAGCGCGCGCTCGAGCACCGTGTCGATGCCGCGTGCGTAATCGGCGAAGGTCCAGCGCACGGCGATCGCGGGCTCGATGCTTCCGCCCGCCACGTCATAGTAGAAGTTCGGCCACCAGCAGGCGAGCACGCGGCAGCCGTGCTGCCAGTCGTGGTAGCCGGTGGAAACGCCGATGCGGATGCGCGAGTTGGGGAGCGTCGCGGGCGTGCCTTCGGCCCAGAAAGCGAGCCGATCCCCGGCGCGCGAGCCCACGACCGTCGCGCGCGAGCCGGCGAAATGCTTCGCCAGCACCGCCGTGATGATCGCCGCGGAGAACGTCGTCTCGTCGGTGAGGACGAGGAGCTCGCCGTCGGGCGCGAGGCGCTTCGGCAATGCGCGGATCGCCGCGTAAATGGTCGGATAATCGCCGCCCGCGTCGAAGCGCAGGTCGAGCACGATGCGCCGCCACGGCGGATCGTCCGCGTTGCCAAGCGCTCGCGCGATGCGCGTTGCGATGCGCTCGTCCGGCTCGTCGCGCACCTGCCACAGATGCAGGTAGAGCGTGCGGCCATCGAGGCGCGTCGCGTAGGTCACGTGTTCGGGGCCGCGCAGGCTGGGCGGAAGCGCTCCGCCCGCGAGGAGCGCGTGCCATTCGCCGGGGGCTTCGTCCGCGAGCGGCACGGGCGAGCGCAATCGCCCCGGCTTCACCGCGCGCGGCGCCGCGGATGGCGCGAGCGCCGCGACCTCGACGGTGCGCTCCTCGCCGCGCGCATCGCGCAAGCGCAGCGTTTCCGCCTGCGCGCTCGCCTCGGGATGCAGCGCGTGGAGCGCCGCGGGAGATTCGAGCAGCACGTGGCTCACCGAATGCACGTATTCGCGCGTGCCGGCGAAGAACGCGGCGGCCTCGTCTTCGAGACGCTGCGGCGCATGGCCGTCGATCGCGAGCACGCGCGCGCCGAGGAGCGCCTCCTCGCCGCTGCGCGCGCGGATCACGTACAACCCCTCGGGAAACCACGCGAAGCGCAGCGGCAGCGCCGCGAGCTTCTCGCGCCACGAGACGAGGTCCACGTTGGTGTGCGCGTTGCCGGAGAGCGCCACCGCGTGCGCGACGCCGAGGAAGAACGCGGCCTCGTCCAGCGAAGCGGCATGGCCGCGCAATGCGTCCACCTCGGCCGCGAATCTCGCGCGGGCTCGCGGCGTGAAGCTGCGATCCACCGCGGTGAGCGAGGCGAGCACCTGCAGGTCCTGCAGGCGCGCGGCCAGGGCGTCGCGCGGCGGCGGCCCTTCGGGCGCGGCGAGCGGCGTGCCGTAGCGAAGGTCGAGGACCTTCGCGTAGATCGCATCGCCTTTGGCGGCAAGGAGCGCCGCCGCGATCGCGACGCAGGCGGCGAGCGCGATGATCCCGGCTCGCCGTGAACGGACTGTGGGCATCCCGCCCATGATGCCTCGCCGCATCCCTCGCGCGCCAATCCATCGACCGAGCGCAAAGCGGGAGACCCGACCCGTCCGGTATAATTTGTGCTCGCATTTCAGGGCCTTCCGCCTCGCCACCGATGGTCGCGTTCTGGATCCTGGCCGCGCTGATGGTCCTCGTGGCGCTCGCCTTCATCCTCATCCCGCTGCTCGTCCCCCGCCCCGCCGCCGGCCCGTCCGCCTCCGACGCGAACCTCGACGTGCTGCGCAACCAGCGGCGCGAGATCGATGCCGATGTCGCGAGCGGTGTGCTGCCCGCCGATGCGCGCGATGCGGCGGTGGCCGAGCTCGTCGACCGTGCCGCCGAAGACCTCGAGGCGCCGCCCGCGCCGAGCGCCGCCGCGCCGCGCCGCCCCTGGCCCGCCGCGATCGTCGCCTCGCTCCTGGTTCCCGCGCTCGCCTTCGGCCTCTACCTCGCGGTGGGCACGCCGCGCGCCGCCGACTCGCGCCTCGTCGCACGCGCGGGCGAGCCCATGGATGCGCAGCAGGTCTCCGCGATGGTGGACGAGCTCGCGCGGAAGGTGCGCGCGCGCCCCGAAGACGTCCAGGGCTGGTCGCTCCTCGCGCGCTCGCTCGCCGCGCTCGGCCGCTTCCCCGAGGCGGTCGATGCCTACGCGCATCTCGCGAAGATCGCGCCGGGCGATGCGCAGGTGCTCGTCGACTACGCCGACGCGCTCGGCATGGCGCAGGGCCGGACGTTGAAGGGCAAGCCCACCGAGCTCGTGCAGCGCGCGCTCGCGATCGATCCGAAGCAGCCCAAGGCGCTCGCGCTCGCCGGGACCGCCGCGTTCGATGCGGGCGACTACGCCGGCGCGGCGCGGCACTGGGAGACACTCGCCGCGGAGCTTCCCACCGGATCGGAGGAACGCGCGCAGGTGGAATCCGTGCTCGCCGAAGTGAGGACCAAGGCCGCCGCCGCCGGAAAGACGCTTCCCGAACCGGCCGCGGCCATCGCCGCGGCCCCCGCCGCCGCCGCGAGCGCAGTCTCCGGCTCGGTGAGCGTCGCGCCCGGCATCGCGGCGAAGGTCGATCCCGCGGCGACGCTCTTCGTCTTCGCACGCGCCGAGCACGGCCCGCGCGTTCCCCTCGCGGTGATGCGCGCGAGCGCCGCGGAGCTGCCGCTGCGCTTCCGCCTCGACGACTCGCAGGCGATGGCGCCGAACTTCCGACTCTCGCGCGCCGACGCGGTGCGCATCGAGGCGCGCATCTCGCGCTCGGGCAACGCCAAGCCGCAACCCGGCGACCTCTACGGGACGAGCGGCGTCGTGAAGCCCGGCGCGCAGGGCGTGGACGTGGTCGTGGACAAGGTGGTGCGGTGAGCGTGCGCCTGGAAGCGCGCGGTCTCATGTGCGCGCGCGGCGCGACGACGCTCTTCCGCGACGTGTCGTTCGCGATCGGCGCGGGCGAGTGGCTCGCGGTGCGCGGCGCGAACGGCAGCGGCAAGACGACGCTGCTGCGCTGCGTCGCCGGGCTCACGCGCCCCGAGCGCGGCGAGGTGCTGTGGGATGGCGCGACGGCGCGCATCGCGGATGCGCCCTTCCGCGCGAGCCTCCTCTACGCGGGCCACCTCGCGGGCATCAAGGACGACCTCAGCGCCGAGGAGAACCTGCGCGGCGCGCTCGCGCTGCGCGGCGTGAGGACGACCGATGCGGCGATCGGCCAGGCGCTCGACGAGGCGGGGCTCGCGAAGCGCCGCCGCCTTCCGGCGCGGCGCCTTTCCGCCGGGCAGCGCCGCCGCATCGGCCTCGCGCGCCTGATGCTCGATCCGGCGCCGTGCTGGGCCCTCGACGAGCCGCTCACCGCGCTCGACGCCGAGGGCGAGCGCCTCTTCGGCCGGCTCCTCGAGCGGCACCTCGCGCGCGGCGGCCTCGCGCTGCTCTCGACCCACCACGACCTCGCGCCCGCACCGGCACGCGAGCTGAGGCTCGGCGCATGAGCACCGCCGCCGCTTCCCTCGCGCCCGCGCCGCCCGCGGGCTCCTTCGCCGCAGGGTTCGCCTGGGCGTTCGCGCGCGACGTGCGCCTCACCATGCGCCATCCCGGCGAGGCGCTCCTGGTGGTGGCGTTCTTCGCGCTCGTGGCGGCGCTTTTTCCCCTCGGCGTGGGCGCCGATCCGCAGCTCCTCGCGCGGATCGGCCCCGGGGTGATCTGGGTCTGCGCGCTCCTCGCCGCGTTCCTGTCCCTTCCCGCGCTCTTCGCCGGCGACTACGCCGACGGATCGCTGGAACAGATGACGCTCTCGCCGCATCCGATGGCGGGATGGGCGAGCGGCAAGATCGCCGCGCACTGGTTCGCGAGCGGCCTGCCGTTGACGCTGCTCTCGCCGCTGCTGGGATTGCAGTACGGGCTCGACGGCGCGACGCTTCTCGCGCTCGCCGCGGCGCTCGCGCTCGGCACGCCGGTGCTCTCGCTGCTGGGCGCCGCGTGCACGGCGCTCGCGCTCGGCGCGCGCGGCGGGGGGATGCTCCTCGCGCTCCTCGCGCTGCCGCTCTTCGTGCCGGTGCTGGTGTTCGGCGCGGGCGCCGCGGAGGCGGTGGCCGCGGGGCTTTCCGCCGCGCCGCACCTCTCGATCCTCGGCGCGGGGCTCATCGTCGCGGCGATGGGATTGCCGGCCGCGGTGTGCGCCGCGCTGCGCATCGCATTGGACTGAAGGACATGAAGATCGCCTGGTTCTACTTCGCCGCGCCCTCGAGCTTCTACCGCCTCGCGGGCCGGCTCGCGCCGGCGTTCTTCGCGCTCGCCGCGCTCCTCGGCATCGCGGGGCTGTGGATCGGCCTCTTCGTCGCGCCGACGGATGCGCAGCAGGGCGAGGTGTACCGCATTATCTTCATCCACGTGCCCGCCTCGTGGATGTCGATGTTCATCTACTTCGTGATGGCCTGCTACGGCGCCGTGTCGCTCACCTTCAACACGCGGCTCGCGGCGATGATGGCGCGCGCGCTCGCGCCCACCGGGGCGATGTTCACCTTCGTCACGCTGTGGACCGGCGCCTTCTGGGGACGGCCCACGTGGGGCACGTACTGGGTCTGGGACGCGCGCATCACCTCCGAGCTGGTGCTGCTCT
>JAICTR010000178.1 GCA_025936275.1 Burkholderiales bacterium | reverse complement strand
TGGGAAAGCAGCAGCTCCGACGTGACCACGCCCAGGCGCTGGGCGTACTGCGGATCGAGCGCATGCTCCGCGTCGATGAAGGCGGCGGTGCCGCCGAGCTTCTGGATGTTGGCGATGACCTGGAGGGTGAGCGTGGTCTTGCCCGACGATTCCGGCCCGTAGATCTCGACCACGCGGCCGCGCGGCAGCCCCCCCACGCCGAGCGCCATGTCGAGGCCCAGGGAGCCGGTGGAGACGACCTGGATGCCCTTGTCGACATCCGCATCGCCCATCTTCATGATCGAGCCCTTGCCGAACTGCTTCTCGATCTGGGAAAGCGCGGCCTGCAGGGCCTTCGCCTTGTTCTCGTCCATCTGGGGCTTTTCCGCGGTGCTGGAGATGACCTTGAGCATTTTGATTATCCCATCGATTGTTGGTTGGTTGCGGGAACGAGATTAGGCGACGTCAAGCTCATGGCGTGAGCTACCGGGTGCGCCGGGCGAGGCCGGCCATGACGCCGAAAATCTCCAGGCGCCCCCGGGGGCGGATGACCGGATACGCCTTGTTCGCCGGCTTCAGCACGAACTCGTGGCGCTCCTTGGCCAGGTACTTCACGGTGAACTCGTTGTCCACGATGGCGACGACGATGTCGCCCAGGTTGGCATTCGGCTGCACCTCGACCACCAGCAGGTCGCCCTCGTGGATGCCGGCATCGACCATGGAATCGCCCTTCACGCGCACCAGCGCCGTCTTGGAGGGAACCTTCACGAGCCAGTCGTCGAGGGTGATGAGGTCGTAGCCATCGGATAGCGCGGGATTGGGCAGGCCCGCCTGCACGGTGGAATCGGCCAGCCGCCGCTCGAAGAAGCGCGCGCCCGGCTTCAGCTGGCGATCGGGCGTCCAATCGAGGTAGCCCGCCTCCTCGAAGCGCCGCACGCATTCCGAGACCCACGACTTCGCCGAGATTCCCCACAGGCTCGCGAGCACCGAATAGGACGGGATCACCTTGTGCTCGGCGTAGTAGTCCTGGAGCTTTTCCAGGTACTCGGGCTGAAGCGCGGGCTTCTGGACATTCAACGCCATGGCGGCTCGGACGATGACAGGACAGAACGATTGTTCGCAGGGTACAGAACGGCCGTTCTGTGTGTCAAGCCGATCCGGATTCCCGCCTTCGCGGGAATGACGATCAGCCGACGAGGTCGATGAGCCCCTGCAGCGCGACGACGACCGACCGCGAGCGGATGGCATCGCGGCCGCCCGCGAAGACGAAGCGCCGGCATTGCGCCGCGCCGCCGCGGTGCGCCCATGCGAACCACACGAGCCCCACGGGTTTTTCCGCCGATCCGCCGCCGGGACCGGCGATGCCGGTGATCGCGACCGACGCATCGGCCGCGCTCCGCGCGAGGGCACCCAGCGCCATCTCGCCCGCGACCTCCGGGCTCACGGCGCCATGCGCTTCGAGAGCGGCGTGCGAGACGCCGAGCATCTCCTCCTTCGCGGCATTCGAGTACGTCACGAAGCCCCGGTCGAACCACGCCGAGCTGCCGGAGATGCGCGTGATCGCCTGCGCCACGCCGCCGCCGGTGCACGACTCCGCGGTCGCCACGGTGACACCACGACGCTCGCACGCCGCACCGAGCCGCCGTGCAAGCTCGGTGATCGCGCGCTCGTTCACCCCTGCTCTCCCGGCCGCCCGCGATACCAGTACTGGTAGCGCTCCGCGAAGCCGAAATCGCGGTAGAGCCGGCGCGCGGGCTCGTTCTCGCAATTGACCTGGAGGTAGGCGTAGCGCGCACCCAGGTCCCACGCGGTGCGCAGCAGCGTCGCCACGATCGAGCGCGCGTGCCCGCGCCGCCGCGCGTCCTCGTGCGTGATGATGTCGAAGAGTCCCGCGCAGTCGTCCTCGATGACGGTGAGGCCCGTGGCGACCACGCGGCCGGCCGCATCGCGCACCGCCACCGCGCGCAGCGCGAGCGGCATGCCGGCGAGGCGCGCGAGATGCGCCGAACGATGCTCGGGCGGCGAGGCGCGCATCCCGCCCACGGCATCGACCCACGTCGCAAGCTCCATCGACTCGGCCTCGCCGGCGCCGAATCGCGCGGGCGCGATCGCCGCGTATTCGACCGCGGTCGGATCGAAGCGGCCGTAGCCGCGCCGCTCGAGATCGGCATCGAGCGACGCCGGCTCGGAAAACGGTGTGATGCGGAAGATGGCGGGCACGCCCTGCGAGCGGTAAAGACGCTCGCAGTACGCGACCTTGGTCGCAAGCTCCGCCTTCGAGGGATAGACCGCGTTCACCGAGCGCGCGCGCTTCGCCTTGCCCTTCAGCATGCGCAGCAGCCACCCGTCGTACACCAGCTGCCCCGGCGGCGCGGACGAGTTGAGCCCGAGCTCCTCGAGCCGCCGGTCGTCCGGCGCGGCCATGGCCGTCAGCGGCCCGCGCGCAGACGCTTGCCGCTCGCGGTGTCGAAGAAGTAGAGGTGGCGGGGCAGCACGGTGAAAGTGAGCGTCTCGCCGGCGGCCGGAGCCGCATGCCCGTCCACCCGCGCGACGAGCGGCGTGCCGTGGAAATTGGTGTGCAGCAGCGAATCGGCTCCCAGCGCCTCGATGGTCTCCACGTTGAGGCGGAACGGCAGGCCCTCCGTGCCGCCCAGCTCGAGATGCTCGGGGCGCACGCCGACGGTGAGCGACTGCGGCGCGCTCGCGCGGAGCGCCTCCGGCAACGGCACCTTCATGCCGCCCCCGACCTCCACGCCATCGGCCTCGCGGCGGCCGGGCAGGAAGTTCATCGACGGCGAGCCGATGAAGCCCGCCACGAAGAGGGTCGCGGGGTCGTCGTACACCTCGATCGGCGCGCCCGCCTGCTCGATGGTGCCGGCGTTGATCACGAACATGCGGTCGGCGAGCGTCATCGCCTCGACCTGGTCGTGCGTCACGTAGACGCTCGTGGTGCGCAGCTCGCGGTGCAGCTTCTGGATCTCCAGGCGCATCTGCACGCGCAGCTTCGCGTCGAGGTTGGAGAGCGGCTCGTCGAAGAGGAACGCGGCGGGCTCGCGCACGATCGCGCGGCCCATCGCGACGCGCTGGCGCTGGCCGCCGGAAAGCTCGCGCGGCTTCCTCTGCAGATAGGGGCCGAGCTCGAGGATCTTCGCCGCCCGCTGCACGCGCTGCTCGATGTCGGCGCGCGAGAGCTTGCGGATCTTCAGCCCGTACGCCATGTTGCCGTACACCGTCATGTGCGGGTAGAGCGCGTAGTTCTGGAACACCATCGCGATGTTCCGGTCCTTCGGCTCCACCTCGTTCACGCGCTTGCCGGCGATGCGGATCTCGCCGGCGGTCGCCGTCTCGAGGCCCGCGATGATGCGCAGGAGCGTCGACTTCCCGCAGCCCGAAGGTCCCACGATCACGACGAACTCGCCGTCGGCGATCGTCGCCTGCACCGGGTGGATCACCTCGGTCTTGCCGAAGCTCTTGGTGACGCCGTCGAGTACGATCTCAGCCATTCTATTTCTCGGAGTCCACGAGGCCCTTCACGAACCACTTCTGCATGAGGATCACCACCAGCGCGGGCGGCAGGAGCGCGAGCATCGCGGTCGCCATGATGATGTTCCACTCGTTCGAGGCGTCGCCCGCCGCGATCATGCGCTTGATGCCGATCACCACCGTGTACATCGATTCCTTCTGCGTGATGAGGAGCGGCCACAGGTACTGGTTCCACCCGTAGATGAAGAGGATCACGAAGAGCGCCGCGACGTGCGTGCGCGAAAGCGGGATCACCACGTCGAAGAAGAAGCGCATCGGCCCCGCGCCGTCGATGCGCGCCGCCTCCACCAGCTCGTCCGGAATGGTGAGGAAGAACTGGCGGAAGAGGAAGGTGGCCGTGGCCGAGGCGATGAGCGGCAGGATCAGCCCCTGGTAGGAATCGAGGAGCTTCAGGTCCGCCGCCACCTCGAAGGTCGGGATGATGCGCACCTCCACCGGCAGCATCAGCGTGAGGAAGATCATCCAGAAGAAGAACTTCCTCAGCGGAAACCGGAAATAGACGATCGCGAACGCGGAGATGATCGAGATCGCGATCTTTCCCACCGCGATGCAGAACGCGACGATGGCGCTGTTCATGAGCATCGTCCCCACCGGCGCGGAAGAGCCGCGCTCCGAGCCCGCGGTGAGCGCCTGGCGGTAGTTGTCGATGAGGTGCGTGCCGGGCGTGAGCGCCATCGGCACGTTCACGATCTCGTCGAAGGTGCGCGTCGAGGCGACGAAGGTCACCCACAACGGAAACGCGACCACGATCACGCCGAGGATGAGGATCGCGTGCGCGATGAAGTCCGCGATCGGGCGGTTCTCGACCATCAGGGCGGTGGTGGCGTCTTTCATCGTGTGTCGGCTCGTTCCTCGACCATGCGTTCCCTAGTACTGCACCTTGCGCTCGACGAAGCGGAACTGCACCACCGTGAGCGCGATGACGATGAACATGAGGATCACCGACTGCGCCGAGGAGCCGCCGAGGTCGGCCGCCTTCACGCCGTCGTAGTACACCTTGTAGACGAGGATCTCGGTCGCCGCGGCCGGCCCGCCCTGCGTGGTCGCATCGATCACGCCGAAGGTGTCGAAGAACGCGTAGACGATGTTCACCACCAGCAGGAAGAAGGTGGTGGGCGAGATGAGCGGGAAGATGATGGTCCAGAAGCGCCGCACCGGGCTCGCGCCGTCGATCGCCGCCGCCTCGATCATCGAGCGCGGGATCGACTGCAGCCCGGCGAGGAAGAAGAGGAAGTTGTAGCTCACCTGCTTGTACGCCGCGGCCATCACCACCAGCAGCATCGCCTGGTTGCCGTTGATCACCCAGTTCCAGTTGAGGCCGAGCTTGAGGAGGTAGTAGGTGACGATGCCGATCGAGGGCGAGAACATGAACGCCCACAGCACCCCGGCGATCGCCGGCGCCACCGCGTACGGCCAGATGAGCATCGTCTTGTAGGCGAGCGAGCCGCGGATCACGCGATCGGCCATCGCCGCGAGGAGCAGCGCGATCGACATGCCGAGCGCCGCCACCAGCACGCTGAAGACGGCCGTCGTCTTGAACGAATCGAGGTACTCGGGGCTCGCGAAGAGCTCGGTGAAGTTCTGGAACCAGACGAAGTGGCTGGAGAGCCCGAACGGGTCCTGCACCAGGAACGCGTAATAGACCGCCTCGATCGCCGGCCAGAAGAAGAAGATGACCGTGATCGCGATCTGCGGCGCGACCAGCGCGTACGGCAGCCACGCGGATTTGAAGACGACGCGCTTTTCCATGTCGGGGCGGGACGTGAGAAGGGCGGCCGCCGGGCCGCCCTCCTCGCGCGCTCAGGTCGCGGCCGCGCTCAGCGGTTGGCGGCCTCGAACTTGCGCAGGATCTCGTTGCCGCGCCGGACCGCGTCGTCGAGCGCTTCCTTCGCGCTCTTCTTGCCCGCGAAGGCGGCTTCCATCTCCTCCTCGATCACCTGGCGGCCCTGCACGAAGTTGCCGAAGCGAAGCCCCTTGGAGTTGGCCGTCGGCGGCTTGTTCATGAGCTGCTTGATCGCGACCTCGGCTTCCGGATGCTGCTCGTAGAAGCCGGACTTCTTCGTCATCTCGTAGGCCGCCATCGTGATCGGCAGGTACCCGGTGCTCACGTGCCAGTCCATCTGGTTCTCGGGGCGCGAGAGGAAGTTGAAGAACTCCGCGACGCCCTTGTACACGTTGGGGGTCTTGCCGCCCATCACCCACAGCGAACCCCCACCGATGATCGAGTTCTGCGGCGCGCCCTTCACGTCGTCCCAGTAGGGCAGGAAGTGCACCGACCACTTGAACTTCGCCTGGCGGCGGATGTTCGCCTGCGCGCCGGTCGACGAGGTGAGCATGGCGCACTCGCCGCTCGCGAACTTCGCCTCGCCCTGGCTCTGGCGCCCGGCGTAGGTGAACTCGCCCTTCTTCGCGAGGTCGGTGAGCATCTGGATCTGGCGCACGTGCAGCGGCGTGTTGAACACGAACTTCGTGTCCAGGCCCGCCATGCCGTTCTCCTTGGTGCCGATCGGGACGTTGTGCCACGCCGAGAAGTTCTCGATGTGCGTCCACGACGGCCACCCGGTGGTGTACACGCAGCCCTGGCCCGCGGCCTTGAGCTTGTCCGCCGCGGCGATGAATTCCTTCCAGGTCTTCGGCGCCTTCGCGACGCCGCCCTTCTTGAACGCGTCGTCGTTCGTGTAGAAGACGACGGTCGAGCTGTTGAAGGGGAAGGAGAGCATGTTGCCGTGCGGGTCGCTGTAGTAGCCCGAGACCGGCGGCAGGTAGGCCTTCGGGTTGAACGGCTCGTCGGCGTCCTTCATGAGCTTGTACACCGGGATCACGGCGCCCTTGGCCGCCATCATCGTCGCCGTACCGACTTCGAACACCTGGACGATCTGCGGCGGGTTGCCGGCGCGATAGGCGGCGATCGCCGCGGTCATCGATTCGTCGTAC
>JAICTR010000498.1 GCA_025936275.1 Burkholderiales bacterium | reverse complement strand
CGGAAAAACCCTCGTCGCAAAACGAAATTATACCGATCGGCCCCTGGCCGAACAACCGCGCCCACCGTCGTGGCGCGCGGGCGACGCGCTTCATTGACGTTCCAGCGGATTCTCGATAAGGTCTTGTAAATGATTGATCCGGCGAACCTTTACGGTGGCGGTGGAAAGCGGTCGGGGAGCGCCTTGGCGCTCGCCGTGATGCTCGCGGGCTGCGCGCTGCAGGAGCCTTCGCCGGCGCCGGCCCCGCAGGCGAGCGCGGCCCCGATGTCGCCGCAAGCGGCGCAAGCCACGCGTCACGCCGAGCAGGCGAAGCTCGAGGCGCAGGCGCGCGCGATGCTCGCGCAGGCCGAGACCGACGTGCAGCGAGCGCGCGCGAAGCGAGCGCTGTGGCTCGGCGCCTGGGAGGATCTCCTCGCCGCGCGCAACGATGTCGCCGGCAACGACTTCACGGGAGCGATCGCGCATGCGAAGGGCGCGAGCGAGCTCGCGCAGCTCGGCCTCGAGCAGCTCGCCTACCCGGCGGTGAAATGAACGAACAGGGAGGAACCCGAACATGAAGCGCCTCATCGTCCTCGCGCTCGCTTGCGCCGTGGCCCCGCTCGCCAGCGCCACGCTCTACAAGTACGTCGACAAGGATGGAAAGACCGTCTATTCCGACACGCCGCCGGCCGGCGTCGACGTGAAGCCGTTGCATGTCGCGCCGGCGACCGGCAGCGGACCCGCGAAGGCGCCGCCCAGCGCGCTCGAGAAGGACCTCGAGAAGGGCCGCGCGCTGGCGAAGGAACGCGAGAAGAAGACCGACGCCGCGGAGCACAACGCGAAGCTCGCCGAGCAGAAGTGCGAGCAGGCGCGCGCGAGCTACCGCACCTACCAGGATGGCGGGCGGCTCTTCAAGTACAACGACAAGGGCGAGCGCGAGTTCCTCAGCGACGACGAGATCGAGGCGAAGCGCGTTTCGAGCAAGAAGGAAATGGACGAGGCCTGCGCCGGATCATGAGCGGCGCCTGGCGACGGACGCTCGCCTTCGGCGCGCTGCTCCTCGCCGCGACCGGCGCGAGCGCCCTCTCGCTGGGCGGGATCGAGGTCCGTTCGGCAGCCGGCGCGCCGCTCGAGGCGCGCATCCCGATCCGCAACCCATCGCACGAGGCGCTGCGCGCCGCGTGCTTCTCGCTCGTGCCCGATGCGCGCGGCATGGCCCTTCGCGACGGCACGCTGGAGCTTCGCCGCCATGCGCGCGGCGCCGAGCTCCTTGTGCGCACGCAGGAGCCGTCGAAGTCCGCGCCGCCGGCCTTCGCCGTGTCGATCGGATGCCGCGGCGCCGCCCCGCAGCGCGTCGACTTCGACCTGCGCCTTGCGCAGAGCGCGGCGCGCGCCAGTCCCCCCGTGGCGCACCTCATCGCGCGCGATGGCGACAGCCTCGGCTTCATCGCCCACGCGATCTTTCCCGGCGACGACGCGGTGCGCGCGCGATACCTGGCCCTGCTGCGCCGCGACAACCCGAAGCTCGCATCGCTCGCGGACGCGGAGCCGCTCGCGCCCGGCGCCTCCATCGCGCTGCCCGACCTGCATGCGTTCGCGGCGACGATTCCGGCGCACTCCGTGCCGCGGGTGCGGCGCATCGCCGCATCGCACACGCACGAACCCAGTCCCGCCATGGCCGCCGCCACGCCGAAGGTTGCCGCGCGATCCGAGCCGGTTTCCTCGGCGACGCCGCGTCCGGCGCCGGTCGCGCAGGCCGCGGCGGGATTCCAGCTGCGGCTTTCCGCCCCGGTGCTCGACCTCGCGCCCTCCCGCGCCATGGACGACCGGCGGCGCGCGCAGCTGCGCGAACGCCTGCTGGTGCTGGAGGCCGACGATCGGACCTCCGCGATGCTCGCGATGCGCGAGAACATCCGGCGCCTCGAGTCCCAGG
>JAICTR010000112.1 GCA_025936275.1 Burkholderiales bacterium | reverse complement strand
TCCGGAGTGGTCTCGGCCGCGACCGCCTGCCATTCGGCCTTCGGCGAGAGGATGATGTTCTTCGCGCGTTCGACGAGGTTCATGGATGCTCCCTGGGTATTTTTTGGAATGCGCGCATCTTAGCGGGAGAGGGTCGGAATCGCCACGGTGCATTCAGCCTCTCCCGGCCCGCTCCCAAGGCAGAGGGAGAGCTTCACCGAATGCGATAATCCCGTGATGACCCCCGCCGACCACGACATCGTCGAGGTGCGCGACCTGCGCTTCGCCTTCGGCCGGCGCGCCGTGCTGCGCGGCGTGACGCTCTCCATCCGGCGCGGCGGCATCTCCGCGATCCTCGGCGTGAGCGGCTCGGGAAAGACCACGCTCCTCAAGCTCATCGGCGGATCGCTGCACCCGGCCTCGGGAAGCGTGCGCGTGTGCGGACACGAGGTGCCGCAGCTCGACCGCGAGGCGCTCTACCGCCTGCGCCGCCAGATGGGAATGATGTTCCAGAAGGGCGGGCTCTTCAGCGACCTCACGGTGTTCGAGAACCTCGCCTTCCCGATCCGCGAGCACACGCGGCTCCCGGAAGACATCGTGCGCGACCTGGTGATGATGAAGCTGCACGCCGTGGGGCTGCGCGGCGCGAGCCGCCTCAAGCCCGGCGAGCTTTCCGGCGGCATGGCGCGGCGCGTGGCGCTCGCGCGCGCCATCGCGCTCGACCCGCCGCTGGTGATCTACGACGAGCCCTTCGCGGGCCTGGACCCCATCACCCTCAACGTGATCGCGAACCTGATCCGCACGCTCAACGCCGCGCTCGGCTCGACCTCGGTGATCGTCACCTACGACGTGAAGGAGGCGCTCGCGATCGCCGACCACCTCTACCTGCTGAACGACGGGGTGATCGTCGCCGAGGGACCGACCGCGGAGCTGATCGCGTCGGGCGATCCGTTCGTGCACCAGTTCCTGCACGCCGAGCCCGACGGGCCGGTGCGCTTCCACTACCCGGCCCGCCCGCTCGCCCAGGACCTGCAGATCGGCTGAGACTTCGCGCTATCCTTCGCGCTCGCGCCCCTCGCGCGCCCACCCAAAGGACAACGCCCCATGCCCCGCCTGCTTCGCGCCCTCGCGATCGCGCTCGCGCTCTTTCCCGCGCTCGCGCTCGCCGCATCCGAGTATCCGACCCACCCCGTGACGATGGTCGTGCCGTTCCCGCCCGGCGGCGTCGCCGACATCACCGCGCGCCCGCTCGCCGAGGCGTTGGGCCGCCACCTCGGCCAGACCGTGGTGGTGGAGAACAAGGCCGGCGCCGGCGGCGGCCTCGGCATGCAGTACGTGTCGCGCGCGCGTCCCGACGGCTACACCGTGCTCCTCGCGCTCTCCTCGATCTCCATCATTCCCGAGGCGGACAAGGTGCTGGGGCGCGATCCGATGTTCCAGCTCTCGCAGCTCGTGCCGATCGCGCGCTTCACGGCGGATCCGACGGTGCTCGCGGTGCGCGCCGACAGCCCCTACAAATCGGTCGCCGATTTGCTCGCCGCGGCGAAGAAGTCGCCCGGCTCGATTCCCTTCGGCTCGTCGGGCAACTACGGCACGATGCACGTGCCGATGGAGATGCTCTCGCAGGCGGCGGGCGTGAAGCTCTTGCACGTCCCCTTCACCGGCGCGGGCCCCGCGGTGGTGGCGCTCCTCGGCGGCCAGGTGGACGCGCTCGCGACCGGTCCCTCCACCGTCACCGGCCACGTGCGCGCCGGCCGCATCCGCGTGCTCGCCACCTGGGGCGAAGCCGGGCGCCATCCCGCGTTTCCCGACGTTCCGACGCTGAAGGAGCTCGGCTACGACGTGCAGTTCTCGCAATGGACCGGGCTCTTCGTGCCGGCCGGGACGCCGGAGCCGGTGATCGCGCGGCTGCGCGAGGCGGCGCACCAGGCGGTCGAGGACGCGACGTTCAAGGGATCGCTCGCCAAGGTGGAAACGCCGATCCAGTACCTCGACCAGCCGCAATTCCGCACCTTCTGGGACGCGGATGCGCGCAAGCTCGCCGCGGTGGTGAAGCGCATCGGCAAAGTCGACTGAACGAGCGCGCGGCGCCCGAGGCGAATGTGATGCGCCGCATTGCGCGCCTCGCGCGCCGCGATTACGCTCGGCCTCCATGATCGACGTTCAGACGCTGTGGGCGTTCCTCGCGCTCGCCGATGGCGCCCTGGCGGCGATCGTGGGCGTGGGGCTCGCCGCACGCGGACGTGAAGGCGCGCTCGCGTGGTGCGCGAGCCTCGCCGCCCGCTCGCTCTCCTTCCTCCTCTTCGCTTCGAGCCTGCAGCCGCGCGCCGGGACGCTCGCCATCGCCGCCGGGCTCCTCGCCCTGTCGATGACGCTGCAGGCGGCCTCCATCGCCGCGTTCGACCGGCGCTCGCTCCCCGGCTGGGTGCATTCCGCCGCGATCGCCGCGGTGGCGGTGCCGGTCGCGCTGGTCGCGTCGGACGCCTCTTCGGCGATCCTCTTCGGCGGCCTGGTGATGGGCACGATCCTCGCGGGCGACGCGATCCTCGCCTGGGGCACGCGCGGCGTGCGCAGCGCCGGACGCGCGATCCTCGCCGCCTGCTACGCGGCGTGCGCGATCGTGTTCGTGATGCGCGGCTTCGCGGCGGCGATCCACGCCGACCCGCTGCAGCCGTTCCTCGCGCCGAGCGCGGGGCAATCGGTGGCGTGGCTGCTCGCCGCGAGCGCCGCGATCGCGAGCTCGTTCGCGTTCCTCCTCATGCACCAGGAGCGCGCCGAGGCCGAAGCGCTGCGCCTCGCGACGCTCGATCCGCTCACCGGCGCGTACAACCGCCACACCTTCCGCGAGATCGCCGAGCGCGAGATGTCGCGCGCGCGGCGCGCCGGCCAGCCGCTCTCGATCATCATGGTGGACATCGACCATTTCCGCGCCGTGAACGAGAAGCACGGCGAGCGCGTCGGCGACCAGCTGCTGCAGCGCCTGGTCGAGGTGCTGCGCGGTGCGCTGCGCAAGGAGGACATGCTGGTGCGCTACGGCGGCGAGGAGTTCCTGGTGCTCCTGCCCGACGTGCCCGGGCCCGGTGCGGTCGTGGTCGCGGGACGGCTGCGCAAGGCGGTGGCGGCCACGGAAGTGGAGGCCGGCGCGCTGCGCTTCGCGCTCACCGTGAGCGCCGGCGTCGCCGCGCGCCTCGACGAAGGCCCCGAGAGCGTCGATGCGCTGGTCGCGCGCGCCGAGGAGGCGCTCGCGCTCGCCAAGCGCCGCGGCCGCAACCGCGTGGTCGCGCTTTCCCTCGGCCGTTCGATCGCCGCTTGAGCGCCTTTGCGCGCGCGATGCGAAGCATCGCCGCGAGCCTCTGCGCCGCGCTCCTCACGGCACTGGCCGCGAATCCGGCGCACGCCGCCGAGCCCGCCGCGCGCCAGCATGGCGAGGATTTCGACGCGCTGTGGAGCGCGATCGACAAGGCTTACGCCTATTTCGGCGATGGCGGCCGCGATGCGTGGCAGCGCGCGCGAGCCACCTGGCGCCGGCGCGCCGTCGAGGCGCCGACCGGCCGCGCGTTCCTCGAGGCGCTCGAAGGCGCGCTCGCGACGCTCGACGACGACCACGTCGAGCTCTCGCGGCGCACGCCCGACTCGCCGCGGCGCATCCCGCGCGAGACCGACATCTGGGCGCGCTGGCGCGAGGGCAGCGCCGTGATCGAAGCGGTGCGCACCTACGGCGATGCCGACGTGGCGGGCCTGCGGCCCGGGGACATCGTCGCATCGATCGACGGCATCGACGCCGCCGAGGCGGTGCGCCGCCGCGTCGGCGATGGCGCGAGCCTCGCGCGTCGCGACCACGCGCTGCGCGCGCTCCTCGCCGGGCCCCGCTTCGGCACGCTGCGCCTCGCGGTGCGCGACGGCGCACGGCTGCGCGAGCTCGCCATCGCGCGTGCCAACGACGACCTCGAGACCGGCCCGCCGCTCCTCGCGCGGCGCATGGGCGAGAAGCGCGACATCGGCTACCTGCGGCTGAGGAACGCGATCCACGACGAGCGCCTGGTCTCGCGCATCGATGGCGCCATCACGCTGCTGCGCGGCACGCGGGGACTCATCGTGGACCTGCGCGAGTCGACCGGGCCGGGCTCGCGCGCGGCGACCGCCGCGATCCTCGCGCGCTTCGCGCCGGCCGGCACGCCGTGGCAAATGCGCGAGCCGCGCGATGCGCCGCGCGTGACCGACCGCGTGCCCGCGGGCCATCGCTCGCCGCCCTATGACGCGCCGTTGATCGTGCTCACCGACCGCTGGACGGAAGGCGAGGCGGAAGCGCTCGCCGCGGGGCTGCACGAGGCGGCCCATGCGCGCATCGCCGGCACGCCGAGCGCGGGACTACGCGGCGACCTGCGCGCGGTGACCCTTCCCCACAGCAAGATCGTGGTGCGCTTTCCGGCGGAGCGCACGTTCCTTCTCGACGCAACGCCGCGCGAGGCGCTCGCGCCGGAAATCGCCGTGGACCTCGCGGCGCCCTCGGGCGGCCCGGGCGATCCGATCCTCTACCAGGCGCTGAAGGCCTTCGAGGCGCCGCCCGCGCGCTAGGGGCCGCGCGCCTTTTCCTGGACGCGCTTGTCGAAGCGCTCGACGTTCACCACCACGCGCTCGTGCAGGCCCTCGCCGATCAGCTCGCGCTCGTCTTCCGCGCGGACCTTGAAGTGGATGGTGCGTCCCTCGATGCGCGTCACCTCCGCGGTCGCGCGCACCTTCATGCCCACCGGCGTCGCCGCGACATGGGTGATGTCGAGGTGGGTGCCGAGGCTCTGGTGATGCTCCGGAAGGGACTGCTCCACCGCGGCCAGTGCCGCGGCCTCGATGAGGTTGATCATCACCGGCGTCGCGAGCACGCGGATGCGCCCGCTTCCGACGCGCGGCGCCGTGTGTTGCTCGCCGACGACCATCTCGGCGGTGCCGGTGAGCCCGGCGGGCAGGTCGAGGACGATGGCCATGCGGCGCATTATGCGCGATCCCTCCAGGCGGCCCATGCGCCGCAGGGGTAGGAGGATTCCGGCCCCGCCCGATTGGCATGTCCGACTCGATTTCGGGCCGGCGGCATCCGAACTCGGTCGCGTGCGGCGCATCTATCCCCACGAGGGGAACACGATGATCGACGCCACGCTGTCCTCGTTCGAACGCGACGTGATCGATGCCTCGATGGAGGTGCCGGTCCTGGTGGACTTCTGGGCGCCGTGGTGCGCGCCCTGCAAGCAGCTCGGGCCGCTCCTCGAGCGGCTGGAGCGCGAGTACGGCGGGCGCTTCAAGCTCGTGAACGTGAACTCCGACACCAACCCGGAGCTGGTGAGCTCCTTCAACCTGCAGTCGATCCCCCATTCGGTCGCGTTCGTCGACGGCAACGCCGTGGCGCAGTTCGCCGGCGCGCAACCCGAGGCGTTCGTGCGCGCGTTCCTCGACCGGCTGATCCCCGATCCCTCGGAGATCGAGCACCGCGCGGCGCGCGAGGCGCTCGCCAGGGGCCAGCCGGAGGTCGCCGAGGACTACCTCAAGAACGCGATCGCGCTCGATCCCTCGAACGACGGCGCGCGCATCGACATCGCCGGCATCCTCCTCGACCGTGCGGAGGTGCAGGCGGCACGCACGCATTTCGAGGCGCTCTCGTCGAACGCCGCGCAGCTCTCGACGCACGCGGCGCTCGCGGCGCGCATCGACGCGGCCACCGTCGCCCAGGCGCTGCCGCCCGCGGACACGCTCACGCGGCGCATCGGCACCGAGCCCGGCGACCTCGACGCCCGCATGGAGCTCGCCGAGCTGCACATCGCGCATCGCGAATTCGCGCCGGCCCTGGACCAGCTGCTTGAAATCGTGAAGCGCGACCGCAAGTTCCGGGATGAAGGCGCGCGGTTGAAGATCCTCGCCGTCTTCGAGATGGCGGCCGACGATCCCGACCTCGTCACCGAATACCGCGGCAGGCTCTCGAGCCTGCTGTTCTGATCCGTACCCGACGCGGCCGTCCGGCCCGTCACGCGACTGACCGGGGCGCCTTTACTCCTTTGGGGGCGCAGGGAAGCGTGCCGCGTCGAAGGGCGGACGGTTGGAGCGGCGCCCATCGGGTGCCGCATCCGGCCCCTCCGCTATGATGGCCGCCATGGCCGCGCACTCCGTGACGCTCCCCGCCGCGCGCCTCGCGCGCGACGCGAGCGGCACGCCGTTCTCGCCCGAATACCAGGACGTCTATCACTCCGCGCACGGCGGGCTCGCGCAGGCGCGGCACGTGTTCCTCGCCGGCAATGGGCTGCCCGGACGCTGGCGCTCGCGCGAGAGCTTCGCGATCCTCGAGACGGGCTTCGGCATGGGCCTCAATTTCCTCGCCACCTGGGATGCGTGGAGCAAGGATCCCGCGCGGTGCGATCGCCTGCATTTCGTCTCGGTCGAGAATCGCCCGTTCGGGCGCGACGCGCTCGCCGAGGCGCTGGCACCTTTCGCCGACGTGGCGCCGCTCGCGCGTTCGCTCGTCGCCGCGTGGCCGCCGGCGCTCGCCGGATTCCATCGCCTGCACTTCGACTCCGGGCGCGTGATGCTGACGCTGCTCCTGGGCGATGCCGCCCTGCTCCTGCCGCAGCTCGTGGCGCGCGCCGATGCGCTCTACCTCGACGGCTTCGCGCCGGCGAAGAATCCCGCGTTGTGGACGCCGGAAGTGGTGCGCGAGCTCGCGCGCATCGCGCGCCCCGGCGCGACGCTCGCGACGTGGACCGTGGCCGGCGGCGTTCGCGCGCTGCTCTCCGGCGCCGGCTTTCGCATCGAGAAGCGCGTGGGCTTCGCCGCGAAGCGCGAGATGCTCGCCGGCGTGCGCGAAGGCGTCGTCGAGGCGCATGCGCCGCGGCGCGAGAAGCGCGCGATCGTGGTGGGCGGCGGCCTCGCCGGATCCCTCGCCGCCGAGCGCCTGGCCGCGCGCGGCTGGACCGCGGAGCTGCTGGACGCGCGCGCCACGCCGCAGGCCGCGGCGGTGGGCCTCGTGCGCCCGATCGCGAACCTGCGCGATGCGCTCAACGCGCGCATCTCGCGCGGTGCGTTCCTCTATGCGCTGCAGCATTACCGCGCGCTCGCCGAGCAGGGCCACGGGCTCGCGTGGAACGCGTGCGGCGTGCTGCAGCTCGCCGAGGACGATGACGAGAGCGCGCGCTTCGAGGCGGTGGCGCGCTCGCAAGGCTATCCCTCGGAGTTCCTGGATTTCGTCGATGCGGCTCGTGCGCGCGAGCTCGCCGGGCGCGCGGTGCGCGGCGCCGGCTGGTGGTTTGCCTCGGGAGCCACCGTCGCGCCCGCGAGCGTGGCCCGGGCCTGCGCCGCGCGCCCGGGCGAAAGCGTTCGCCGGCTCGCGGGCGCGCGGGTCGAGCGCCTGGAGCGCGAAGGCGCGATGTGGCGCGCGCTCGATCGCGACGATCGCGTCATCGCCGAGGCGCCGGTGGCGATCCTCGCCAACGCCGCCGATGCCGCGCGCCTCGTGCCCGACGCGCGGCTGCGCCTCGCCACCGTGCGCGGCCAGGTGACTTACCTCGGAAAATCCCCCGCGCGCGAGCTGCGGATCGTGGTGAGCGGCAGCGGCTACGTGGCGCCGCTCCTCGAAGGCGGGCACGCCATCGGCGCGACCTATCAGCACGATGACCCGGACGCAGGCGTGCGAACCGCGGACCACATGCAGAACCTGGCGCGCGCCGAATCGATGCTGCCCGGCTTCACCGAAGGCGTCGATGCGCGTTGGCTCGACGGTTGGACCGGATTCCGCACCACGGTGCCAGACCGTTTGCCGGTCGCGGGCGCGACCGCGATCGAGGGCATCGCGATGCTCACCGGGCTCGGCTCGCGCGGCCTGCTGTGGGGACCGCTCGCCGCGGAGACCCTCGCGAGCGCGCTCGAGGACGAGCCCTTGCCGATGGCGCGCGACCACGCCGGCGCCATCTCGCCGCGGCGCTTCCTTTCCTGACATGCGCCCCGACCTCACCTCGCTCGCGCTCTTCATCCGCATCGCGGAGG
>JAICTR010000156.1 GCA_025936275.1 Burkholderiales bacterium | reverse complement strand
TGCTCGAGCGCGAGGTGGCGATCGAGCACGGTGCTCTGCGGGGAGCGGGCACGCAGCTCGTCGAGGACGCGCTTGCTTTCCGCATGGGTGAGGACGCCGTGCGGCGTCGTCACGCGCGGCGGCGTGGGCGGGGTCTGCGCGAGCGCGTGGTCGATCGGCGGCGCGCTCGCGCACGCGCCGGCGAGGGCGAGCCCCAGCGCCGCCGTGAATCCGGCGACCCGCCGCGAGAGGCTCATCGGGCGGGCCGCGGGCGCGGTCCTAGCGCGCGAGCCGCGCGGCGCGACCGAACTGGTAGGTCACGCGCCGCGTGCGGCGCATGCGGCGGTTACGCGTCGGGAGCGGCAGGTACGGGCACGGCGGGTTGCGATAGCCGCCGTTCTCCAGCGTGACGTCCTCGGCGACGTCCGCCCAGACACCGCCGCGCACGGGCCGGAACAGCCACGAAAGGTAACCCGCGCGCGAGGCGGCCTCGATGAGGTCGCCGGCGTCCGGCACCTCGGCGATCACCGGCGGCTGTCCCTCGATCACGACCGGGATGTTGCCGAACGCGCCCATGCATTCGCGCGACTCCTGCTCCACCGCGCCCGGACGCACGAAGGGCAATGCCTCGGTGCGCGCGAGATCCCACGCGCCGAGCTCCCAGGCCACGTCGAGCACCGCGTTCTCGAGCTCCTCGAGGCGATCCCAGCGCTCGTTCAGCTGCAGGGCGGAGCTCGGCACCGGCTGGTACGCGACGACGTTGGCGTCGGTCACCTCCGCGAGCTTCATCTCCACGAAGCCGTGCCAGTGCAGCGTCAGCACCACCGGCGTATTCGCGTACGGCACCGCGGCGAGCGTGATGCCCACCAGCGGCAGGCGGTTCGCGATGAGCTGCTCTTCGATCCGATCGAGCAATTCCATTTTCGTGTTGTCCTCCCAGGGTGAGAAGAGGGTTCCGATCCGGAAGTTCCGCTTCGCGCTCCGGATCGGAAGCAATCACCGTGCTCGTTTCCGCTTTTCTCACGAAATCGCGGGAGGGTGTTGCTAGCACTCGCCGCCGGCGGTTGCCAGCCGCAGGGCCGGAACGAGCGGCTAGAATGGGCGCGGATCGTTTTCCGAAGGGGCGACCCATGCCGCTATTGGGGAACGCGGAGAAGGCGGAGCTCGAGAAACTCATCCTCGAGCGCTTCACCGAGCACTACGAGGCGCAGGGCGCGAGCGCGCTGCTCGTCGAGGGCCTTCGCGTGGTGGTGAATGCGTCGGGCATCGCGCTCGACCGTGGCGAGACCGAGGACGCGCTCGCCGCGGTCGAGGTGCGCTCGCTCTTCACCGCGCTCTGCTACGTCTCGGGCGGCACGCTCGCGATCCCGCGCGACGCCCTCGAGACCCTCGCCTCCGAAGCCACCAGCGCCGCCGCATCGCAGATCAATCGCATCGTGCCGGACCGATGACCAATCGCGAGATGGTCGCGCGGAGCCTCGCGGCGATCTGGCACCCGTGCACGCAGATGAAGGCGCACGAGCGCTTCCCGCTGGTGCCGATCGCGCGCGGCGAGGGAGCGTGGCTCTACGACTTCGAGGACCGCCGCTATCTCGACGGCGTGAGCTCGTGGTGGGTGAACCTCTTCGGCCACGCGCATCCCGCGATCAACGCGGCGCTCGGCGAGCAGGCGGCGACGCTCGAGCACGTGATGCTCGCGGGCTTCACGCACGCGCCGGCGGTGGAGCTCGCCGAGCGGCTGCACGCGCTCGCGCCCGGCGCCCTGGGCCACGCGTTCTTCGCCTCGGACGGCGCGTCGGCGACCGAGATCGCGTTGAAGATGGCTTTCCACCACTGGGCGAACCGCGGGCGGCCCGCGAAGAAGCGCTTCGTATCGCTCGCCGGCGGCTACCACGGCGAGACGGCGGGCGCGCTCGGCGTGACCGATGTCGCGATCTTCCGCGATGCGTATGCGCCGCTGGTGCGCGAGTCGATCGTGGTGCCGTTCCCGGCGCGCGACGGGGAGGACCATCGCTTCGGCGGAATGCGCGGCGCGATCGCCGCCGCCGACGCGCTGGCGGCGGTGCTCGCCGAGCGCCACGGCGAGATCGCGGCGCTCATCGTCGAGCCGCTGGTGCAGGGCGCGAGCGGCATGCGCTTCTGCCATCCCGAATACCTGCGGCGTGCGCGCGAGCTCTGCACGCGCCACGAGGTGCTGCTGATCGCCGACGAGATCATGACCGGGTTCGGGCGCACCGGGACGATGTTCGCGTGCGAGCAGGCGCGGATCGCGCCCGACCTGCTATGCCTCTCGAAGGGAATCACCGGCGGCTACCTGCCGCTTTCGTGCGTGCTCTCGAGCGACGCCGTGTACGAGGCGTTCTACGACGACGACGTGGCGCGCGCTTTCCTGCACTCGCATTCGTACACCGGCAACCCGCTCGCATGCCGCGCGGCGTGCGCGGTGCTCGACATCTTCGAGCGCGAGGGCGTGATCGCCGCGAACGAGCGCAAGGCGGCGCGCTTCCTTTCCCTCGCGCAGCCGCTCGCCCATCACCGGCACGTGCGCGACTTCCGCCACCTCGGCATGATCTGGGCGTTCGAGGTGGAGACCGCCGATCGCGCGTTCGCCGCGCGCGCGTTCGAGCTGGCACTCGCGCGCGGCGTGCTGCTGCGGCCCATCGGGCGCACCGTGTACTTCCTGCCGCCCTACGTGATCGGCGAGGCGGAGTTCTCCGAGCTGGTGGCGTGCGCGATGGAGATCGCCGATCGCCTCGGCGGCAGCGCATGAGGCTCGCGCGGCTCGCGATGGTCGCATTCGCGCTGGCGCTCGCGCCTTTCGCGCTGCAGGCGCGCGAGATTCCCGCGCCGGTGCGCTCGGCGCTCGCCGCCGCGGGCGTGCCGCTCTCGGCGGTGGCGCTGCGCGTCGAGCCGGTGACGAGCGGCGCACCGCTCCTGTCGCTGCGCTCCCACGAGCCGATGAACCCCGCCTCGGTGATGAAGCTCGTGACGAGCGAGGCGGCGCTGGGCCTCCTCGGCCCCGCGTTCCGCTTCCATACCGACGCCTTCCTCGACGGCACGCTGGAAGGCGGCGTGCTGCGCGGCAACCTCGTGCTGCGCGGCGGCGGCGACCCCACGCTCACCTACGAGCGCCTGTGGCAGCTCGCGCATCGGCTGCGCGCGCGCGGGCTCACCGAGATCCGCGGCGACGTGGTGGTCGATCGCGGCTACTTCGCGCCCGCGTCGTACGATCCCGCGGCGTTCGATGCGCGCCCGCGCCGCGCGTACAACGTCCCGCCCGACGCGCTGCTGGTGAATTTCGGCGCGATCGACTTCACCTTCGTCCCCGAGGCCGAGGGCGTGCGCGTGGCGGCGGAACCGGACCTTCCCAACGTCGCGATCACGAGCCGGCTGCATCCGGTGCCGGGCAGCTGCGGCGCGTGGCGCCACGGCGTGCGCTACGACATCCGCGAGGAAGGACTCATCGCGACCGTCGCCTTCAGCGGCGACTATCCCGAGTCGTGCGGCGAGAAGTCGTGGCCGCTCGCGCTCTTCGACACGCGGCGCTATTTCGAGTCGGCATTCCGCTGGGTGTGGAGCGAGGCGGGAGGCAAGCTCACCGGCAAGGTGCGCGAAGGCGGGGTGCCGGCTGATGCGCGGCTCTTCTACCGGGAGCAATCGCAGCCGCTCGCGCTCCTGCTGCGCGACATGAACAAGTACTCGAACAACGTCATGGCGCGGCAGATCTTCCTCGCGCTTTCCGCCGAGGCGCAAGGCGGAAGCGGCGGAGATGTCGCGAAGAGCGCCGGGATCGTGCGCGACTGGCTCGCCGCCAAGGGCATCGACGCGACCGGGCTCGCGCTCGCGAACGGCTCGGGGCTTTCGCGTGAAGGGCGCGTGAGCGCGGCGACGCTCGCCGCCCTCTTGCGCCGGGCGTGGTCGAGCGGCGCGATGCCCGAGCTCATGGCGTCGCTGCCGATCTTCGCCATCGACGGGACGTTTCGCGAGCACGAGGGAGGCGACGCCGAGGGCCGCGCGCACGTGAAGGGCGGCACGCTCGACGGCGTGCAGGCGATCGCGGGCTACGTCCTCGATCGCGCCGGCCGCCGCTGGGTCGCGGTGATGCTGATCAACCACGCCAACGCGAATCGCGCGCAGGATGCGCTGGACGCCCTGGTGCAATGGGTGAGCGAACGCCAATGACGAGCGCGACGCACGAGGTCCTGAACCAGCCGCCGCCCCGCGCGGACCACGACGCGTGGGCGAGCGATCCGTGGCTGCGCGCCGCCGTGGAGCGGGCGGGCGTCGCGGACATCGCGGAGCGCGCCTCGGCGCTCGGCCTCTACGTGGGAAGCGGCGAAGCGGCGGAGCACGCGCGCCTCGCGAACCGCCACGTGCCGGAGCTGCGCACGCACGACCGCTACGGACAGCGCATCGACGCGGTCGAGTACCACCCGTCCTACCACGCGCTGATGTCGCGGGCGATCGGCGCGGGCGTGCATTCGCTGGCGTGGAAGCGCGCGCAGGGCGGCTTCGCCGCGCACGCCGCGCTGTTCTATCTCTGGAACCAGCTCGAGCAGGGCACCGCGTGTCCGGTCACCATGACCTTCGCCTCGATCCCGGTCTTCGCGCACGCGCCGGCGTTGGAGGCCGAGTGGCGCGCGAAGGTGCTGGCGGATGCGTACGATCCGCGCCCCCTTCCGCACGCGGCGAAGCCGGGCGTGACGATCGGGATGGCGATGACCGAGAAGCAGGGCGGCTCGGACCTGCGCGCGGTGGCCACGCGCGCCGAGTTGGACGGCGAGGCGCGGCGCCTCACCGGGCACAAGTGGTTCTGCTCCGCGCCGATGAGCGACGGCTTCTTCACGTTGGCGCGCGAGGCCGAAGGCGTGGGCTGCTTCTTCGTGCCGCGCTCGCTTCCCGACGGCACGCGCAACGTGTTCGAGATCCAGCGCCTGAAGGAGAAGGTCGGCAACCGCTCCAACGCATCCTCCGAGATCGAGTATCGCGGCACGTGGGCGCGGCCGGTCGGGGCACCGGGCCGCGGCATCGCGACGCTGATCGAGATGGCGCACCACACGCGCTTCGACATCGTGGTCGGCGTGGCGGGCATGATGCGCGCGGCGCTCGACCATGCGCTGCACCACGCGATGCATCGATCCGCCTTCGGGCACACGCTCGTCGCGCAGCCGCCGATGGCGAACGTCCTCGCCGACCTCGCGCTCGAGGCCGAGGCGGCGCTTATCGTGGCGTTCCGCCTCGCGCAGGCCTTCGATGCGTCCGCGGCGAACGAGGACGAGCGCGAGCTGCAGAGGATCCTCACGCCGGTCGCGAAGTACTGGCTGTGCAAGCGCATGACGCCGGTCGCGACCGAGGCGATGGAGTGCCTCGGCGGCAACGGATATGTGGAAGACCAGCCGCTCGCGCGCCTCTACCGCGAGGCGCCGTTGAACGGCATCTGGGAAGGAAGCGCCAACGTGATCTGCCTCGACGCGTTGCGCGCCATCGCGCGCTCGCCGCGCGCGCTCGAGCGCCTGCGCGCCGAGGTCGCCGCCGCGCGCGAGCCGCGCGCCGACGCGCTTGCGGATCGCGCCGTGGCGATGCTTCGCGGCGGCGAGGCCGCGGAGCGCGATGCGCGCGCCATCGTCGAATCGCTCGCGCTCGCGGTGCAGGCCTCCCTCATGCGCCGTTTCTCCAGCGAAGACGCGGCCGAGGCGTTCTGCCGCTCGCGCCTCACCGGCACGACGTCGGCGTTCGGCACGCTCGATGCGAAGGTGGATACCGGGAAACTGGTGCGCCGCGCGATGCGGGAATGACAAAAGGGGTCAGGTTCATTTTTCCGGCGCTTCACCGGAAAATTGAACCTGACCCCTTTTTCACTTTTTCACGCGGCCTTGGCGTCCTCGAGCAACGCGAGCTTGTCGCGGGCGAGCTCGAAGCGGCGTGCGAGCTCGGCGAGGCCGATCTCGTCGAAGGCGCGCTCGAGGCGACCAAACATCTCGTCGTGCTCGCTCTCGATGTGGCGCGCGATGAGGTCGCGCGCGACGTTGAGCCGCGCCACCCATTCGTGGCTGCCGGGCCTGAGCCGTCCGAGCTTCGCGAACAGCGACTCCACCAGCTCGTGCTCGACGAAGCGCTCGTCGGAGCGCGTGCCCGCGATCGGGAGGCCTTCGGCCCCCTCGAGCGCGCGATACACCACCGTCTCCTCCGCCAGCGCGTGGATCATCCACGCACGGCGCAGCTCCCGCAACGCGGCGAGCGCCCGCGCGGCATCCTTCTCGCCGCGCAGGCGGTCGGCATCGGCGAGCGTCGCTTCGTGGTCGCGTCGCAGCCGCTGCCGGATGTCCTCCGCCGCGGCGCCCTGCATCGCGGGTGCCCCGGCGGAGCCGGCCGTTCCGGTCATGGCCGTGGAGGCCTCGGCGCTTACTTGTGCTGGTCGGCGGAACGCTCGATCGCCTTGCCGCCCGACTGCACGTCCTGGCCGAAGCCTTCCATCGTGTTGCAGGCGCTCAGCAGCAGCGCACCGAGGATCATCGCGACGATTGCTTTCATTGTTTCCTCCATCGAATCCCGGGGTCGGGACAAACAGGTTGTGAAGAGGGAGGCCGTGGGGACGCTCCCGCCATAGAGACGCACCCCCATCCTGAATGAGCCGTCAAGGGCGGCAAATCAGGCGAGGTCGCTGGCGGGTGTCAGTTGCCTCCTACGCCCGGACTGTGCGGGCGGCCAGCCGGTCGACCGCGAAGGCCGCGGCGAGCGCGGCGGCGATGGCGGCGCAGAACCCCGGGACGATGCCGAGCGCGGTGAGCGCGCTCGCGAGCACGCAGAAGAACGCCGCAAAGCCGGAGAGGCCCACCACGAAGCCACGCACCAGGCGCGCCAGCGCATCCGCCCCGTACAGGGCGAGCGTGAAGGGCGGCATGATGGAGCCGGTCACCGGCACCGAGAGCAGCACGCCGCTCACCACCGGTCCGAAGGCGCGCGCGCTCCACAGGATCA
>JAICTR010000389.1 GCA_025936275.1 Burkholderiales bacterium | reverse complement strand
GGACAGTCCCCTTTTTCGAAACGACGAGGCGTACGCGCTCGACGTGACGCCGCGGCGCATCACGCTCCGCGCCCGTGCGCTCGCCGGGCTCGACCATGGCGCGACCACGCTGTGGCAGCTGGCGGGATTGCGTCATTCCCGCGAACGCGGGAATCCACCCGCCACCTCCCTCCCCGCCCTGCACATCGAGGACGCGCCGCGCTTCGCCTGGCGCGGGCTGCTGCTCGATTCGGCGCGCCACTACCAGTCGCCGGAGTTCATCGAGCGCTTCATCGACGTGATGGCCGCGCAGAAGCTGAACGTGCTGCACTGGCACCTCACCGACGACCAGGGCTGGCGCCTCGAGATCCGCAAGTACCCGCGGCTGACATCGGTGGGCGCGTGGCGCGGCCCGCGGCACTACGGCGGCTACTACACGCAGGCGCAGGCGAAGCGCATCGTGGCCTACGCCGCCGCGCGCGGCGTGACGATCGTCCCGGAGATCGAGATGCCGGGCCACGCCTCGGCGGTGATCGCGGCGTATCCCGGATTCGCGGCGAGCGAGGATCCGCCGCGCGCGGTGCCTTCCGACTGGGGCGTGTACGACAACGTCCTCAACCTCGAGCCCGCGACCCTCGGCTTCCTCGAGGACGTGCTCGCCGAGGTGATGGCGATCTTCCCCGGCCCGTACATCCACGTCGGCGGCGACGAGGTGCAGACCACGCAATGGCGCGACTCGCCGCGTGTCCAGGCGCGCATGCGCGAGCTCGGCATCGACGATGTCGCGCACATCCAGCGCTGGCTCACCTTGCGCATCGCGCGCTTCCTTCACGCGCACGGACGGCGCCTCGTCGGCTGGGACGAGATCGTCGAGCCGGAGCTGCCGAAGGACGCGGTGGTGATGTCGTGGCGCGGCACGGCGGGCGCCCTCGCCGCGGCGGCGCACGGCAACGACAGCGTGATGGCGGTGGATCCCGCGCTCTACTTCGACCATCGCCAGACCGCTTCGCCGCGTGAGCCCCCGGGGCGCGGGAGCGTGGTCTCGCTGGCCGACGTGTACGCGTTCGATCCGCTGCCGGCCGCGCTCGACGCGGCGCAGCGCGCGCATGTGATCGGATTGCAGGGCAACTTGTGGAGCGAGCACATCCGCACCGAAGAACGCATGGGCTGGATGGCGTTTCCGCGCGCGGCGGCCGTCGCGGAGCTCGGCTGGACGACCGCCGCGCGCCTGGATGCCGCCGATTTCCGGCAGCGCGCCGCGGTGCTTCCCGCGCTCTACGACGCGCTCGGCATGAGCTACGCGAAGACCGTCTTCGCGCCGCGGCCGCTGCCGCCTTCCGGGCCGATGCGCACCAGCAACGACCTCGAGCTCTGCACCTCGGCGATCGCGCTCTCGCTCGAGGACGACGCGCCGCTCGACGGGCCGCGCGCGAAGTTCCATGTGGACCTCCTCGATCCATGCTGGATCTGGCGCCATGCGAGGCTCGACGGCGTGCGCGCGATCGCGGCGAGCGTGGGCCAGGTGCCGTTCGACTTCCAGGTGGGCGATGCGGCGGACAAGATGCGCTTTCCCGAGGCGCGGGGCGTTCCGGGCGAGCTCGTGGTGCGCCGCGATGGTTGCGACGGCCCGGAGATCGCGCGCATCCCGCTGGCTCCCGCGACCGGTTCCGACGCGGTGACGACGCTGCCGGCGGTCGCGATCGCGCCGCAGGCCGGGGCGCACGACCTGTGCCTGCGATTCGCGCAACGCGGCCATGATCCGTTGTGGGTGATCGATTCGATCCGCCTCGTGGAGCATGTCCGATGACTGCGATCATCGTCGCCTCGCCCCTCTCCGGTTGGTGCCTGCCGCTCGCGCAAGTGCCGGACCCGGTGTTCGCCCAGGCGATGGCGGGCGACGGCGTGGCGATCGATCCCACCGAGGGCGTGCTGCGCGCGCCGTTCGACGGCGAGATCGTGCCGATGAGGGACGCGAAGCACGCGGTCACCGTGCGACACGCGAGCGGCATCGAGGTCCTGGTGCATGTCGGCATCGACACGGTCGAGCTGCGCGGAGCCGGCTTCGAGCTCCTCGTCGCGTCCGGCCAGCGCGTGAAAGCGGGCGACATGCTGCTGCGCTTCGACCTCGATCTCCTCGCGCGCCGCGCGCCGAGCCTCGCGACCCCGGTGGTCATCGCGTCGGGCGGCACGGTGCTGCGGCGCGCCGCCGGCGGGCGCATCGCGTCGGGCGATTTCCTGATGGAGGTTGCCGCGATATCGGGGACGATCGCGCAGGGCGGCGATGCGCGCGAGGAATCGCGCGCGCTCGTCGTCCCTTTCGACCATGGGCTGCACGTGCGGCCCGCCGCGCAGGTCGCCGCGGCGTTGAAGCCGTTCGCCGCCGAAGTGCGGCTCGCAGTGCACGGCCGCGAGGCGAACGCGCGCAGCCCCGTGGCGATGATGGCGCTCGGCGTGCGCTGCGGCGACGAGCTCCGCGCGATCGCGCGCGGCACCGATGCGGCCGCGGCGCTCGATGCGCTGGAGACGCTCTTCGTGCGGCCCGCGGCGAAGGTCGTCGCCGCCGCGACGCCGGCGCGACCGACCGTCGAAGTGCCGGCCCGCATCGAGGCGATCGTCGCGAGCCGCGGCCTCGCGCTCGGCCCGTGCGTACAGGCGCGTCCCGCCGAAATCGCGGTCGAGGAGCGCGGCAAGGGGATCGAGCAGGAGGCGCGTGCGCTCGAGGCGGCGCTGGCGTCGGTGCTCGCGCACCTGGACGCGCAACGCCGGCAGGCGAGCGGCGAAGCGCAGGCGCTCCTCGCCGCGCACGCCGAGCTCGCGGCAGATCCGGAGCTGCGCACGCGCGCCGACGCGGCGCTGACATCCGGCGCCTCCGCCGGCCACGCCTGGCGCAGCGCGGCGCGCGCCACCGCGGAAATCCTCGCCGCGCTCGACGACGAACGCATGCGCGCCCGCGCCGCGGACCTGCGCGACCTCGAGCACCAGGTGCTGCGCGTGCTCGCCGGAGAAGCGCCGGGCGCGGCGCGC
>JAICTR010000290.1 GCA_025936275.1 Burkholderiales bacterium | reverse complement strand
GGGCACGATGCCCGCCGCGCCGTTGGTGGGCGCGGTCACCACACGGCCGCCCGCGGCGTTCTCCTCGTTCACCGCGAGCGCATAGAGGTTCACCCAGTCGAGCGCGGTGTGCGGATCGCGCAGCCCCGCCTCGGAGCCGCTCGCGAGCGTGCGATGCAACTCGCGGGCGCGGCGCCGCACCTTCATGCCGCCGGGGAGCGTGCCTTCCGCTTCGCAGCCGCGCCGCACGCACTCCTGCATCACCGACCAGATGCGCAGCAGCCCTTCACGCACCTCCGATTCCGGGCGCCACGTGCGCTCGTTCCCCATCATCACCTGGCTCACCGACATGCCATGCTTCTCGCACAGCGCGAGGAGCTGCGCGCCGGAGGTGAACGGATACGGAAGCCGCGTCGCGTCGGGCTGGATACGCTCGGCGCCGTCGAGCGCGCCGCTCACGACGAATCCGCCGCCCACCGAGTAATACGTCTTCTCCGCGAGCGCGGCGCCGGCGGCGCCGAGCGCGGTGAACGTCATGCCGTTCGGATGGAAGGGCAGGCTCTTGCGGCGATGGAAGACGAGGTCCAGCGACTCGTCGAAGGCGATGCGGTGCTCGCCCAGGAGCCGCAGCGCGCGCTGCGAGCGGATCGCCTCGATGCGCCGTGGCACCGAAGCGGGATCGATCAGGTCCGGTGCCTCGCCCTCGAGCCCCAGCAGCACCGCCTTGTCGCTGCCGTGTCCCTTGCCCGTGGCGCCGAGCGAGCCGAAGAGCTGCGCTCGCACGGTAGCGACATCCTGGAGGCGTCCGCCGCCACGCACGAACTGCGCGAAGCGCAGGGCCGCTCGCATCGGTCCCACCGTGTGGGAGCTCGACGGCCCGATGCCGATCTTGAAGAGGTCGAAGACGCTGATCGCCACGCTGGCACGATAGGGATGTCGCGGCTGCGGGGCCGCCCTGGGACATTCAACCACCGGGGCGCGGCGTTTTTTGGCCCGAGCGCGACATCGATTTGACTTCCGCCGCCATCGCGCGAGCGGCGCGCGCGGCGTTCGCTACAATCGCGCGATGGACCCGACGACGAATGCGAACGACGAGCGGGGCGTGCTCCCGGTGGGCCGCGCGCTTCCCGGATGGACCGCGCGCGAGGCACCGCCGCGCACGCCGATGGCCGGCCGCTACGCGCGGCTGGAGCCGCTGGAGGCCGCGCGCCACGCGGATTCGCTGTGGGAAGCGAACGCCGCCGATGCGGACGGCTCGCGCTGGACCTATCTCTTCGACGAGAAGCCCGCGAGCCTCGAGGCCTATCGCGCGTGGGTGGCCCGCATGGCTTCGACCGCCGATCCGCTGTTTCACGCGATCGTCGATGCCGCGAGCGGCCGCGCGCTGGGCGTCGCCGCCTTCATGCGCATCGACCGCGGCCATGGCGTGATCGAGGTCGGCCACCTCAACTTCTCGCCCGCCATGAACCGCACGCGTATCGCGACCGAGGCGATCTTCCTCATGATGCAACGCGCGTTCGCGGAGCTCGGCTATCGGCGGCTCGAATGGAAGTGCGACAGCCTGAACGCGCCATCGCGCGCCGCCGCGGAGCGCTTCGGGTTCTCGTTCGAGGGAATCTTCCGCCAGGCGATCGTGTACAAGGGCCGCAATCGCGACACCGCGTGGTACTCGATCGTCGACGGCGAGTGGCCGGCGCTCGCGGCCGCCTACGGGCGCTGGCTCGATCCGGCGAACTTCGACGCCGCGGGACGCCAGCGCGAGCGCCTCTCGGACCTCACGCGGAGGCCCGCGCGTCCGTAGGCGGCAGCGCGCGGCGCACCGCCGACGGCCGCACCTTGAAATGCGCCGCGAAGGCGCGCGAGAAATGCGAGCACCCGCCGAAGCCGCACTCGAGCCCGATGTGCGTGAGCGAGAGGTCGGTGTTCTCGATCATCCACCTGGCGCGCGCGAGGCGCAGCCGCGAGCGGAACTCGCGCATCGTCATGCCGACGTCGGAGTGGAAGCGCCGCTCGAGCTGGCGGATGCCGACGCCGAGCGAGCCCACGACCTCGTGGATCGGTTCGGGCGACGAGAGCTTCTGCTCGATGAGGAGCATCGCGCGGCGCACCGACCAGTCCTGCGCCTTGCGCGTGATCTCCGCCTCGGGCTGCGGCGTGTTGGAAGGCAGCGGCTGGTCCTCGAGCAGGATGCGCAGGCTCTTGTTGGCGAACGCCCGGCCGCAGTGCTTCTCCACGAGGTGCGCGGCGAGGTGCACGACGCTCGTGCCGCCGGCGCACGTCATGCGGTCGCGGTCGATCACGTACATCTGGTTGGTCACGAGGCGCAGGCGCGGGAACGCGCGCGTGAAGTCCTCGCGGTGGAACCAGCTCACGCACGTGACATGCCCGTCGAGGAGCCCCGCGCGCGCGAGCACGAAGGAGCCGGTGCACAGGCCCACGAGCGCCACGCCGGCTTTCGCCGCCTGCCTGAGGAACGTGTAGACGGCGTTCGGCACCCGCTGCGCCTGGTGCAGCAGGCCGCCCACCACGACGATGTAGTCGAAGCGCTCGGGGCGCTCCATCGGCTCCCACGCCTGTACGCCCGCGCCCGCGCTCGACGCGATCGCCCCGCCCGGCTCGCCGAGCACGGTCCACTGGCAGTCGAGCTGCCGGCTGCGGTCGGCGTCGTCGGCCGCGAGGCGCAGCACGTCGACGAAGCCCGCGAACGCGGTGAGCGTGAAGTGCGGCGTGAGGATGAACGCGACCCGGATCTTCGGCGAAGGGGCGGATGACGCCGCGGCGGCCGATTTCTGCACGGCGGGAACCTCCATGGACATGAAGAACCTAGCAGATTTTCCGCGGCATGGGGACGCGCCGGGCGGCGCTAGGCCCCCCAGACCTCCTTCAGCAGCCGCATCCAGTTCTCGCCCATGACCTTGCGGATGCGCGCTTCCTTCCAACCGCGCTTCTGCATGGTGGCGGTGAGGTTCGGCATCTCGCCGATGGTGCGGATGCCCTCGGGATTGATCACGTCGCCGAACTCGGTGAGCTTGCGCGCGTACCCCTTGTCGTGCGTGATCCAGTCGAAGAACTCGCGGCCGTAGCCCTGCGTGAAGTCGGTGCCGATGCCCACCTGGTCCTCGCCCGCGAGGTCGATGCAGTACTCGATCGCCTCGACGTAGTCGTCCACGGTCGACTGCGCGCCGCGCTTGAGGAACGGCGGAAACATGGTCACGCCCACGAAGCCGCCGCGCTCGGCGATGAAGCGCAGCTGCTCGTCGCTCTTGTTGCGAGGGTGCTGCTTGAGCCCCGCGGGCAGGCAGTGCGTGTACGCCACCGGCTTCTGCGAGGCGCGGATCACGTCCTCGCTGGTGCGCGCGCCCACGTGCGAGAGGTCGCAAAGGATGCCTACGCGGTTCATCTCGGCGATGACCTCGTGCCCGAACTCGGTGAGGCCGCTGTCGTTCTTCTCGTAGCAGCCGCAGCCCACGAGGTTCTGCGTGTTGTAGGCGATCTGCATCACGCCCACGCCCAGCTCCCTGAAGAGCGCGAGGAAGTCGATCCGGTCCTCGATGCCGCTCAGGTTCTGCCAGCCGAGGATGATGCCGGTCTTGCCCTCGCGCTTGGCGCGCGCGATGTCGGCGGTCGTGTGGACCTGCGTGATGAGGTCGGCGTGCTCGCGGAAATGCCGCTTCCAGCGCGCGACGTTCTCCATGCTGCCGCGGAAGCCTTCCCAGACGCAGCAGGTGCAGTTGGCGGCGGTGAGCCCGCCCTTGCGCATGTCCTCGAACACCGAGCGCTCGAAGTTCGCGATGATGAGCCCGTCGATGACGATGGCCTCTTCGTGCAGCCTGGATGCCACGGCATTTCTCCCTCACGCTGGACGATGGATTGCAGCACCGGCCCCTGGAGGCCGCTGGTCAGTCTACGACATCGATTGGTCTTTTCGCGTCGTCGGCCCACCGCCCGGACCGCGGCGGCGTCACCAGAAAAGCCGCATCACTCCGTCCACCGGCACGCCGTGCCCCTGCAGCGTGATGCGCATCTCGCCGGGCTTCGGATCTTCCATCGGCGCCACCTGGTGGTAGCTCATGCCGTCGTGCACCGCCATCGCGCCG
>JAICTR010000250.1 GCA_025936275.1 Burkholderiales bacterium | reverse complement strand
GCCGGCCCGATGTCGTCGCGGAGCGCTGGCGCATCGAGGCCGCGAGCCGCCGGAACGAATCGGCGAAGGCCTCGGTCTACCCGGACGTGAACCTCGCCGCGTTCATCGGCCTGCAGAGCATCGGCCTTTCCGACCTGCTGAAGAGCGGGAGCCTGCAGCCGGGTGTCGGCGCGGCGCTGAGGCTTCCGATCTTCGACGGTGGGCGCCTGCGCGCGAACCTCGCCGCGAAGGATGCCGATTACGACATCGCCGTCGAGCAGTACAACCAGTCGCTCGCCGACGCGCTGCGCGACGTCGCCGACCAGCTCGCATCGCTGCGCTCCATCGAGCGCCAGCGCACGCAGGCCGCGGAAGGCACGCGCCTCGCGCAGGACGCGTACGACCTCGCGATGCTTCGTTATCGCGAAGGGCTCGGCAATTACCTCCAGGTGCTCACCGCCGAGACTCAGGTGCTCGGGCAGCGCAACCTGCAGGCCGCCCTCGATGCGCGGGCGCTCGACGCGGGCGTGAGCCTCACGCGCGCGCTGGGCGGCGGCTATCCCACGGAATGAATCGAGGAACGGGAACGACCATGGCGGAAACAGCGCAGGACACGACGCAGGACGGCACCGCGAACGACAACGACAAGGGCAACGGCAATGGCAAGCGCAAGCGCCTGCTGATCGCCATCGTCGGCCTGTTCGCGATCGGCATGATCGGCTGGGGCGCGTACTGGGCGCTCGTCGGCCAGTATCGCGAAAGCACGGACGACGCCTATGTCGATGGCAACATCGTGCAGGTCACCTCGCAGGTCGCGGGCACGGTGCTGAAGATCGGCGCCGGCGATACCGACTTCGTGCGCGCGGGGACGACGCTGGTGCAGCTCGATACCGCCGATGCGAAGGTCGCGCTCGACGAGGCGGAAAGCGCGCTCGCGAAGACGGTTCGCCAGGTGAGGAACCTCTTCGAGACCTCGGCCCAGCTCGAGGACGCGGTGCGCCAGCGCGGCACCGACCTCTCGCGCGCGCAGGAAGACCTGCGCCGGCGCGAGCGCCTCTCGGCCTCCGGCGCGGTCTCCGGCGAGGAGCTGCAGCATGCCCGCGATGCGGTGCGCTCCGCCGAGGCGGCGCTCTCCGCCGCGAAGCGCCAGCTCGCCGCGCAGCACGCGCTCGTGGACCACACGACGATCGACGACCACCCCGACGTGAAGAGCGCCGCGGCGCGCGTGCGCCAGGCGTATCTCACCTATTCGCGCACCTCGCTTCCGGCGCCCGTCTCCGGCTACGTCGCGAAGCGCACGGTGCAGCTCGGCCAGCGCATCAGCGCCGGTGCGCCGCTGATGGCGATCGTGCCGCTCGACGATGTGTGGGTCGAGGCGAATTTCAAGGAAGGGCAGCTTCGCAACATGCGCGTGGGCCAGCCCGTCGAGCTCACCGCCGACCTCTACGGCGGCAAGCTCGCCTACCACGGCAAGGTGATCGGCTTCGGCGCCGGCACCGGCGGCGCGTTCGCGCTCCTGCCCGCGCAGAACGCGAGCGGCAACTGGATCAAGATCGTGCAGCGCGTGCCGGTGCGGATCGCGCTGGACGCGAAGGATCTGGAGGAGCACCCGCTGCAGGTGGGCCTCTCGATGCAGGTGAAGGTGGACACGCACGATCGCAGCGGCGCGCGCCTGCCGCGCATGGCGCCCGGCCACGTCGCGGACGCGAGCGCGGTCTTCGACGTGCTCGACCGCGAGGCCGAGGCGCGCGTGCAGTCGATCATCGCCGCGAACGACGGGCGGCCCGCGCCGCGCGTCGCGCGCGGCCGCGCCGGCAGCTACGCCGCCCTCGCCGCGCACTAGCCGAAGCCGCACGCCGTGTCGCAACCGCTCAAGGGCAGCGCCCTCGCCCTCGGCACCATCGCCGTATCGCTCGCGACGTTCATGAACGTGCTCGATACGTCGATCGCCAACGTCTCGCTCACCGCGATCGCCGGCGACCTCGGCGTCTCGCCCGAGCAGGGCACGTGGGTGATCACCTCGTTCGGCGTGGCGAACGCAATCTCGCTGCCGCTCACCGGATGGCTCTCGCAGCGCTATGGGCAGGTGCGCCTCTTCACCGCCTCGATCGTGCTCTTCGTGCTCGCCTCGCTCGCGTGCGGCCTCGCCCCCTCCCTCGAGCTGCTGATCCTCTTCCGCGTGGTGCAGGGCGCGGTCGCCGGCCCGATGATCCCGCTCTCGCAGGCGCTGCTGCTCTCGAGCTATCCGCCGCAGAAGGCCGGCACCGCGCTCGCGATGTGGTCGATCACGACGCTGGTGGCGCCCGTGGTGGGACCGGTGCTCGGCGGCTGGATCACCGACAACATCGCGTGGCCCTGGATCTTCTACATCAACATCCCGGTGGGGCTGGTCGCGGCCGCGGCGACGTGGACCATCTATCGTGAGCGGGAGACGCCCACGCGCAAGCTCCCGATCGACGCCGTGGGCCTGGGCCTCCTCGTGCTCTGGGTGGGATCGCTGCAGGTGATGCTCGACAAGGGCAAGGACCTCGACTGGTTCAACTCGCCGGTGATCGTCGCTTTCGCCCTCGCGGCGGCTCTGGGCTTCGCGCTCTTCGTCGCCTGGGAGATCACGGAGAAGCATCCCGTGGTGGACCTCAAGCTCTTCAAGGGGCGCAACTTCGCCATGGCGACGCTCGCGCTCTCGCTCGGGTACGGCGCGTACTTCGGGACCGTGGTGCTGCTGCCGCTCTGGCTGCAGCAGGACATGGGCTACACCGCCACGCTGGCGGGCATGGCGCTGGCTCCCGTGGGACTGCTCGCGATCGTCATCACGCCGATCGTGGGCCGCAACCTCCATCGCATGGATCCGCGCGTGCTCGCGAGCATCGCCTTCGCGGTGTTCGGGGGCGTGATGTTCATGCGCTCCGGGTTCAACACCCAGGCCGACCTTTGGACCATCGTGCTGCCGACGATCATCCAGGGCGCGGGCGTCGCCTGCTTCTTCATCCCGCTGGTGACGATCTCGCTCTCCGGCCTCAAGCCGCAGCAGATCCCCGCGGCGAGCGGGCTCACCAACTTCGTGCGCATCACGCTCGGCTCCTTCGGCACCTCGATCTCGACCACGCTCTGGGACCACCGCGCGACGCTGCACCACGCGCAGCTCGCCGAGCGCATCACCGCCTACGACCCGACCGCCACGCAGGCGCTCGCGGGCCTGCAGGCGCGCGGCCTTTCGCCCGAGCAGAGCCTGGGCTTCCTCGACCGCATGGTGAACCAGCAGGCGTCGCTGCTTTCCGCGAACGACATCTTCTACGTCTCGGCGCTCCTCTTCCTCGCGCTGATCGGCGTCGTGTGGCTCACGCATCCGGTGCACGGCCGCGCCGGCGGCGCCGAGGCCGCGGGCGCGCACTAGGGTCCCTTTCCCCGCGGCATTCCGGCTTTATTCCCGCCCGCGACGCCTATTTTTTGCTTGGGAAAATCTTCCCAAACCTCGCGGGAGCGGTTATCGTCTCCTCCGTATCGAGGAACGCAGATTCCCGATCGATCCGAGACCAACCTGGAGAGACCCATGCAGAAACGCTTCACGCCGCGCATGCTCGCCGCGGCCCTCGCCGCCGCGCTCGCGGCCTTCGCTTCCACCGCTTCCGCCCAGCCCACCTACCGCATCGAGGCGCTCGACGGCGGCAATTGCGGCGCGAGCCGCATCAACGACCGCGGCTGGGTGGCGGGCAACTGCGACTCCACCGCGGTCGTGTGGAAGGACGGCGTCAGGACATCGCTCGGGCGGCTGGACAAGGGCACGTACAGCAGCGCGGCCGACATCAATTCGTTCGGCGTCGCGGTGGGCGACGGCGACGAGGGCGACGGCCGCCCGCAGGCCTGGATGTCGAGCCGCTCCGGCCTGGTCAACATCTTCCCGAACAGCGGCAACGCGCACGCGCTCTTCATCGGCGACAACGGCTTCATGGGCGGCTACTACACGAAGAGCCTCTCGGGACGCACCTCGTCGTGGCACGGCGCGATCTGGACCGTCGATCCGCGCGACCCGCGCAAGATCCGCAAGACCGATCTGCCGCTCATCGCCGGCGCCGCGATCGATTCGAATACCGCCGCCTCCATCCCGTTCGCGTTCAACCAGCTCGGCCAGGCCGCGGGCTACCAGCTGGGCGACGTGATCGGCCAGCACGCGGTCTTCTGGAACGGCGACCCGAGCCACACGATCGTCGACCTCGGCGTCTTCCCCGGCGACTGGAGCAGCCTCGCGTACGGCATCAACGACCTCGGGCAAGTGGTGGGCGAGAGCCATCCGCCGTTCGGGAGCCGCGCGGTCCTGTGGGACAGCGATCCCGCGCATACCCCGCACGAGCTGCCGCCGCTTCCCGGCGACAACTACACGCGCGCCTTGAGCATCAACAACCTCGGCCAGGTGCTCGGCACCAGCGCCTACGACGAGCCGGGCACGTGGAACGTGGGCCCGGCGCGCAACGTCCTCTGGGACCACGGCGTGGCCTACGAGCTGCAAGCGCTGCTCGATCCGGCGAGCGGCGCGGGTTGGCGGGTCACCGCGCCCGCGGGCATCAACAACCTCGGGCAGATCGTCGGCATCGGCCTGCTCGATGGCCAGCCGCGCGTGTTCGTGATGACGCCGATG
>JAICTR010000184.1 GCA_025936275.1 Burkholderiales bacterium | reverse complement strand
GAGGCGGTCGATGTCGTGGCTGAAGCGGTTGTACGCGATCACGGCGGGAATCGCCGCGAAGAGGCCCATCGCCGTCGCGACGAGCGCCTCCGCGATGCCGGGCGCCACCTGGGCGAGCGTGGCCTGCGCGACGTTCGAGAGGCCCCGGAACGCGTTCATGATGCCCCACACGGTGCCGAAGAGGCCCACGTAGGGACTCACCGAGCCCACCGTCGCAAGGAAGGCGAGGTGCGATTCGAGCGCGTCCATCTCGCGCTGGTAGGTCGCCTTCATCGCGCGCCGCGTGCCGTCGAGGAGCGCGGAGATGTCCGCGCCGGCGCGGCCCTTGAGCTTCAGGAACTCCTTGAAGCCCGCCTCGAACACGCGCTCCATTCCGGCCGACGGGAAGCGCCCCGTCGAGGCGCGCTGGTAGAGGCCCACCAGGTCCGAGCCGCTCCAGAACTCGCGCTCGAAGGTATCGGCCTGCTGGCGCGCGCGGCGGATGCCGAAGAGCTTCATGAAGATGTACGTCCACGAGAGCATCGAGGCGCACAGCAAGAGGCCCATCACGAACTTCACCACGATGCTCGCGTTGAGGATCATGGAGAGGATGTTCAAGTCGTGGCTGACGATCATCGCGACATCGCTTTCAAATGGCCGCTTCCATCTTGCGGCGCAGGGGTTCGGGAATCTCCGCGGGCTTCAGCGCCTCGCCCGAGACGCAGGCGACGGTCACCCGGGCGCGCGCGAGCACCTCGTCCTCGCGGCGGATCTCCTGCGCGAAGACGCAGCGCGCCTTGCCGAGCGACTCGAGCTGCACGCCCACCGCGAGCGTCTCGTCGAGGCGCGCCGGCTTCGCGAAGTCCACCGCGATCGAGGTAACGATCAACTGCACGCGATGAGTTCGCGCGAGCCCCTGGTGGTCGAAGCCCAGGTGCCGCAGCCACTCGGTGCGGGCGCGCTCGAGGAACTTCAGGTACTCGGCATGGTAGACGACGCCGCCCGCGTCGGTGTTCTCGTAGTACACGCGGACCGGGAACGAGTAGGCGAAGAGCTCCGGCTGCAGGCTCGGGCGCGTGGCGATGCGGCTCACGGCGTGCCTTCGCCCGGCGCGGCGCCATCGAAGAGGTCGCGCGCGCCGCCGGGACGCGGCTCGGCGAGGCCGAAATGGCGCCAGGCGAGCGCGGTCGCGACCCGCCCGCGCGGCGTGCGCTGCAGGTAGCCCTGCTGGATGAGGAAGGGCTCGAGCACGTCCTCGATGGTGTCGCGCTCCTCGCCGATCGCCGCGGCGAGGTTCTCCACGCCCACCGGGCCGCCGGCGAACTTCTCGATGATCGCGCAGAGCAGCTTGCGGTCCATGAGGTCGAGCCCGATCGCGTCGACATCGAGCATGCGCAGCGCCTGGTCGGCGACCTCGATGGTGACGGTGCCCGAGGCCTTCACCTCGGCGAAGTCGCGCACGCGCCGCAGCAGGCGGTTGGCGATGCGCGGCGTGCCGCGCGAGCGGCGCGCGATCTCGAGCGCGCCGCCCTCGTCGATGGCGATCGCGAGCAGGCGCGCCGAGCGGTGCACGATGAGGGTGAGCTCCTCGGGCGTGTAGAACTCGAGCCTTGCCACGATCCCGAAGCGGTCGCGCAGCGGGTTGGTGAGCATGCCGGCGCGCGTGGTCGCGCCGACCAGCGTGAAGGGCGGGAGGTCCAGCTTCACCGAGCGCGCCGCCGGCCCCTCGCCGATCATGATGTCGATCTGGTAATCCTCGAGCGCGGGATAGAGGATCTCCTCGACCACCGGCGAGAGGCGATGGATCTCGTCGATGAAGAGGACGTCGTTGGGCTCGAGGTTGGTGAGGATCGCCGCGAGGTCGCCCGCGCGCTCGAGGACCGGACCGGAGGTCTGCTTGAGGTTCACGCCCATCTCGCGCGCGATGATGTGCGCGAGCGTGGTCTTGCCCAGGCCCGGCGGCCCGAAGAGGAGCGCGTGGTCGAGCGCTTCCTTGCGGTTCCTCGCGGCGCGAATGAAGATCGAGAGCTGCTCGCGGATCTTCGCTTGTCCCACGTATTCGGCGAGCTCGCGGGGGCGCAGCGCCCGCTCCTCGCCCTCTTCCTGCGGCGAGACGCTTCCCCCCGAGATGAGGCGGTCGGCTTCGATCACGTAGGTCCCGTCACGTCCTCGCGAGGTGCTTGAGCGCCTGGCGGATCGCGTCGGCCAACGCGAGCTCCGCCGGCAGCTGCTTCACCGCCGCCTGCGCCTCGCGGTCATTATAGCCAAGGGCCAGCAGCGCATTCACCACGTCGGTGCGTGCCGGCGCGGCCTCGGAGCGCTCGGTGCCGGGCACCGCGGGAAGCTTGTCGCGCAGCTCCAGCACCAGCCGCTCGGCGGTCTTCTTGCCCACGCCCGGCACCCTGGTGAGCCGCGCCGCATCCTGCGCGGCGATGGCGCGCGCGAGGTCCTCGACCGAGAGCCCGGAGAGGACCGCGAGCGCCACCTTGGGTCCCACGCCGCTCACCCTGAGGAGCTGGCGGAACGCGGTGCGCTCGCCCGCGGTGAGGAATCCGTAGAGGAGCTGCGCATCCTCGCGCACCACGAGATGCGTGAGGAGCTCCACGTTCTCCCCCGTGCGCGGCAGGTGATAGAACGTGCTCATCGGCACGTCGATCTCGTAGCCCACGCCATGGGTGACGACCACCACCTGGGGCGGATTCTTCTCCGTGAGCACGCCGTGGATGCGGCCGATCATGTCCGGCTCATGCGATGCGACCGGCGCGCACGCGCCGCCCCTGCGTGGCGATTGCACCGAGCCCCATGCCGCCGTGCGCGTGGCAGATGGCGCACGCCAGCGCATCCGAGGCATCGGCCCCGGGCGCGCCGGGAAGCTTCAGCAGCCGCTTCACCATCTCCTGCACCTGCTCCTTGCGCGCGTGGCCGAGGCCCACGACGGCCTGCTTCACCTGCAGCGCCGTGTATTCGGCGACGGGGAGCCGCGCGAGCACTGCCGCGCAGATCGCCGCGCCACGCGCCTGACCGAGGAGCAACGTGGACTGCGGGTTCACGTTGACGAACACCTGTTCCACGGCGCACTGCCCGGGATCGTATGCCTCGATCACCTCGGCCAGCCCGGCGAGGATCGTCGAGAGGCGCACCGCGAGCGGCTGCGACGGGTCGGAACGCACGCGTCCGCTCGCCACGTAGCGCAGCGCGCTGCGGTCCTTCTCGATCACGCCGTAGCCGGTGATGCCGAGCCCCGGATCGATGCCGAGGATGCGCACGCTCACGCGAAGATCCGCGCGTAGAGGCAGGAATCGGCGAGCTTGCCGTGGACGTCGCGCCGGCTGTGGCGGCGGATGCCCTCCAGCTCGAAGCCGCATTTCTCCGCGACGCGCCGGCTCGCGGCGTTGCGCGCGTCGGCGGTGATCTCGATGCGGTTCGCGCCCAGGCGCGTGCGCGCCATCTCCACCAGCGCGAGCGTGGCCTCCGTGGCGTAGCCCTGCCGCGCGCAATTCGCGCGGATCCAGTAGCCGATCTCCAGCCGCGGGATCGACCAGTCGATGGTATGGAGGCCGCCCTTGCCCACGAGCAGGCCGTCGGCGCGCCGCTGGAAGCAGAAGTCGAACTCCTCGCGCGCATGCCAGCGCAGCTGCATCTCGCGGCAATGCCGCTCCGACTCCGCCACCGATCGCGCGCCATGGGCCCACGCCATCCAGCGCTCGAGGTCGCGGGCCGATTCGCGCACCGCCTCGGAAACCGCCTTGCCCATGCCGGCCCGCGTCGCGCGCAACACCAGCCGCTCCGTCGCGATCTCCTCCGGCACGTCGATCAGCAGCGCCTCGAGGATCGCCGTCACGCGGAATCGACGTTCGCCGTGGTGTGGACCTCCTGCACGTCGTCGAGCGACTCGAGCGCGTCCAGGAGCTTCTGCATCTTGGCCGAGTCCTCGCCCGCGAGCTCGGTTTCCGAGGAAGGCTTCATGGTGACTTCGGCGAGCTCGGCCTTGAAGCCGGCCTTCTCGAGCGCGGCCTTCACGGCGCTGAAGTCGTGGGGCGCGGTCACGACCTCGAGCGAGCCGTCGTCGTTCGCGACCACGTCCTCGGCGCCGGCCTCGAGCGCGGCCTCCATGAGTTTCTCCTCGTCGGTGCCGGGCGCGTAGAGGAGCTGGCCGCAGTGGCGGAAGAGGAACGCGACCGATCCTTCGGAGCCCATGTTCCCGCCGTATTTGGAGAACGCGTGGCGCACTTCCGCCACGGTGCGCGTGCGGTTGTCGGTGAGCGTGTCGACGATCACCGCGGCGCCCGCCGGACCGTAGCCCTCGTAGCGGATCGATTCGTAGTTCGCGCCATCGAGCCCGCCCGTGCCGCGCTTGATGGCGCGCTCGATGTTGTCCTTCGGCATGTTCACGTCGGTCGCCTTGTCGACGGCGAGCCTCAGGCGCGGGTTCATGTCGGGATCGCCCCCGCCCATGCGCGCCGCCACCGTGATTTCCTTGATCAGCCGCGTGAAGATCTTGCCGCGCTTCGCATCCTGGCGACCCTTGCGGTGCTGGATGTTCGCCCACTTGCTGTGGCCTGCCATATGGGACTCTGGTTTGCGCCGCTTCGCAGACGAGCGGGAAAACGTAATGGTAACATTCGCCTCCCGCCCTTCTGCACCCCAGAACCGGGCGGCGCAGCACAAAAAAAGGGGGCCAAGGACAAGATGGCGAAGACCGGGGAGCGCAAGGCCCAGATCCTGCAGACGCTCGCAGCGATGCTCGAGGATCCGAAGGGCGAGCGCATCACCACGGCGCTCCTCGCCGCCCGCCTCGACGTCTCGGAAGCCGCGCTGTACCGGCATTTCTCCAGCAAGGCGCAGATGTTCGAGGGCCTGATCGAGTTCATCGAGCAGACCGTCTTCACGCTCGTGAACAAGATCCAGGCCGAGGAGAAGGACGCGATGAAGCAGGTCGAGGCGACGGTCACCACCCTGCTCGGCTTCGCGCAGAAGAATCCCGGCATGACGCGCGTGCTGATCGGGGACGCGCTGGTGAACGAGGACGAGCGCCTGCAGGCGCGCGTGAACCAGCTCGTCGACCGCCTCGAAGCGAGCCTGCGCCAGAGCGCGCGCCTCGCGGTCGGCGCCGCGGCCCTGCCCGCCGACTGGGACGTGAACGCGTATGCCAATGCGGTCATCGCATTCGTGATCGGCCGCTGGCACCTCTACGCGAAGAGCGGCTTCAAGCGCACGCCGATGGAGATGTGGCCGCAGCAATGGCGGGTGTTCGCGGCCTGAGCGCGGCGGGCGGCGCCGGGGAGCGCCTGCCCGATCTCGAGACCGCGCGCCTCGCGCTGCGCCTCGCGCGGCCGGGCATGGAGGGCGCCATGGCGCGCTTCCTCGAGGAGAACTTCGCGGGCCACCTCGACCGCTGGTCGCCGCCCACCACGCCGTCCTTCTTCACCGTGGCGTTCTGGCGCGAGCGGCTCGCCATCGCGGTGGAGGAATTCCACGCCGGGCGCTGCGCGCGTTTCGTGCTGCAGGAGAAGGACGGCGGCGTCGGCGCGCCAATCGTCGGCACGTGCAACTACACCAACATCGTGCGCGGTCCCTTCCAGGCCTGCCACCTCGGCTACCAGATCGCGCGTACCCACGAAGGACGCGGGCTCATGACCGAGGCGCTGCGCGCCACCAACGCGTTCGCGTTCGGCGAGCTTCGCCTGCACCGCATCATGGCGAACCATCGCCCGGAGAACGAGCGCAGCGCGCGCGTGCTGGCGCGCCTGGGCTTCGAGCGCGAGGGCCTCGCGCGCGATTATCTCTTCATCGACGGCGCGTGGCGCGACCACGTGCTGATGGCGCTCCGCCACCCCGCCTACGACCCGTCGTGGGTCGAGCCCGCGGGCCGATCCTAGCTAGTCGCCGAGCACGGCCGCCGGGACGGGCTCCTCGCCCAGGCGAGCGCCGCCATGCGGATGGAAGTCGATGTCGCGGCACAGCGCGGCGAAGCGCGCGAGGACCTCGTCCTGTCCGGCGCCGGCGACGTTGAACACGGCGTAGCGATAGCTCCCGAGCCACTTCATCTCGCGGGCAAGGTCGGCGCCACGCTTCGCGTACACCATGAGGCGCGTGCCGGGATGGCGCGAGCGCAGCCGCTCGATCTCGTCCGCGGACGGCATGCGCGCGAGCCCGGAGCCGGCGAAGTCGCGCAGCACGAAGCTGGCGGCGACCTTGTCGGGTCCGGCCCCGCGGCGGATCGCGGGCTCGCCGCCGCACTCGAG
>JAICTR010000234.1 GCA_025936275.1 Burkholderiales bacterium | reverse complement strand
CTTCACCTCGATCCCCGCGGAGAGGCAGCACTTCACGCCTCTCCCTGCGGAGAGGCAGCACTTCACGTCTTTCCCCGCGGAGAGGCAGCACTTTCAGTGGGCGTGGACGCCCGTGTCGCCGTGGGGATGCCCGTGCGAGATCTCGTCGGGCGTGGCGGCGCGCACTTCCTTCACGGCGCACCTGAACCACAGCCGCTCGCCGGCGAGCGGATGGTTGCCGTCGACCACCACCGAATCGGGCGTGACGTCGGTGACCGTGTAGATCAGCGCTTCGTCCTCGCGGTCGCCGGGCACGCCCTCGAAGCGCATGCCGATCTCGACCTCCTGCGGGAAGCGATCGCGCGGCTCGACGCGCAAGAGCTCCGCGTCGTATTCGCCGAACGCATCGTCGGGCTCGAGCGTGACGCTCATCTCGTCGCCCGGGCTCTTGCCCGCGAGCGCCTCTTCCACGCGCGGGAAGATGCCGCCGTAGCCGCCGTGGAGGTATTCGAGCTCCGCGCCTTCCTCCTCGAGCGGCTGGCCGTCCGCGTCGCGCAGCTCGTACGTGAGCCGCACCACGGTGCCCGGATCAATTCGCATGCGCGAGGTTCTCGAGCTGGCGGCAGACCTTCAGCACCTCGTCGACATGGGCGCGCGGGTTCACGTCCTGCAGGATGTGGCGCACCACGCCCTTCTTGTCGATCACGAAGGTCGAGCGCAGCAGCACCGGGCGCGCGTGGCCATCGACGATCCTTTCCTGGATCACGTGGTAGAGGCGGCACACTTCCGACTCGGTATCGGCGAGCAGGTTCACGGTGAGGCCGTGCTCGTCGCGGAACGCCTGGTGCGAGAGCACGTCGTCGCGCGAGACGCCGAAGACGATCGTATCGAGCCTGCGGAATTCCTCCTCGCGGTCGCTGAAGCCGATCGCCTGGAGGGTGCAGCCGGGAGTGCCGTCCTTCGGGTAGAAATACAGGACGACGTTCTTCTTGCCGCGGTAGCTGGAGAGATCCATCATCTCCAAATCCGCGTCCGGAAGGGTGAAAGACGGTGCTGGCTGGCCAACCTGTAGCATGGCACCCGCTGTCTCGAAGCTCGAATCGATTCTAGCCGATTTTGATCGCACGCAAGCGCCCCGGTTCTCTCGACATCGCACGCTTCATGCGGCGGCATTGGCAGCGTGCGCCGCTCATCGTGCGCGGCGCGTTCCCGCGCTTCGCCGACCCCCTTTCGCCGCGCGAAGTGCTGGCGCTCGCGCGCTCGCGGGATGCGCAGTCGCGCCTCGTCGAGCGGCGGGGAAAGTCGTGGAGCGCCGAGCATGGGCCGTTCAGCGCCGCGCGCCTGAAGAAGTTGCCGCCGCGCGACTGGACCGTGCTGGTGCAGGACACCAACCACTTCTCGCCGGCCGCCGATCGCCTGCTCGCCGCGTTCGACTTCGTCCCGCATGCGCGCGTCGACGACGTGATGGTGAGCTACGCGGCGCCCGGCGGCGGCGTGGGCCCGCACGTCGACTCCTACGATGTATTTTTGCTGCAGGGACGCGGCCGGCGGCGCTGGCGCATCTCGCGCCAGAAGGACCATGCGTTCGTGCCGGACCTCGACCTGAAGATCCTGCGGCGCTTCGAGCCGGACCAGGAATGGACGCTGGAAGCGGGCGACATGCTGTACCTGCCGCCGGGCGTCGCGCACGACGGCATCGCCGAGACCGAATGCCTCACCTGGTCGATCGGCTTTCGCGCGCCGAGCGATCGCGAGCTCACCGCGGGCTTCCTCGATTTCCTGCACGAGCGGCTCGCGCCCGAGGGCCGGTATCGCGATCCGGGAAGCGCGCCGGCGCGCCACCCCGGAGAGATCCCGGCCGCGCTCGCAGCGCACGTCGCGCGCACCGTCTCGCGCATCCGCTGGAGCGCCGCGGAAATGCGCGAGTTCGCCGGACGCTTCCTGAGCGAGCCCAAGGCCCACCTGTACTTCACGCCGCCGCCGCGTCCGCTTTCGCGCGCGGACTTCGCGGCGCGCGCGGCGAAGCGGGGACTCGCGCTCGATCCGCGCTCGCGGCTGCTGTTTTCTGGCACGATGTTCTTCCTGAACGGCGAGCGTGTCGCGGTGCCATCGGCCGCGCGCGCGATCGTCCGCCGCCTCGCCGACGAGCGGCGCCTCGAAGCGCCGGTGAAAGCGGGCGCGGCCTTCTGGGACACGATGCACGCGTGGTACCTGCAGGGATTCGTCGCGTGCGAAGGGGAGCGAGCATGAGCGAGGGCACACCGGCGCCGAAGCCGAGCTATCGGCCGATCTTCGGCATCGCCGATTCGCTCGCCGCGATCGAGGAGGTGATCGCGGAGGCGACGCAGACGATCCGCATCTTCGACATCAACCTCGCGAGCCGCGGCTTCAACGCGCCGCAGCGCGCGGACCGGCTTCGTTCCTTCCTCGTCGCCGGACGCGCGCACCGCATCCTCATCGCGCTGCGCGACACCGACCTCCTCGAGCGCGAATGCCCGCGCCTGCTCGCGCTGCTGCGCCAGTTCCCGATGTCGATCGAGATCCACCGCACGGTGGGCGAGGCGCGCAACGCGAACGATCCCTTCGTGCTCGCCGACGACCACAGCGTGTGGCACCAGCAGCACTGGCAGCAGCCGCGCGCGATTGCTGCACTGCACTCGCCCGGCGACGCGCTGCCGATCGCGCAGCGCTTCGAGGAGATCTGGGAGCTTTCGGAGCCCGCGGTATCGGCGACGACGCTGGGCCTTTGACGGCGCGCGGCGTTCCGCTACAATGCGCGCGGCAAAACGGCACGGCCTTGCCGATTTCTTGCAGCGCAGCAAGGTTTCGCCGGCGCCGAGAACCCCATCACCCCTTCAAGGAAACCAACAATGAAAGCGTATCTCCTGGCGGCGGCCTTCGCCTTCGGCCTCGCCGCGTGCAGCAAGGAACCCGCCCCCGCCCCCACGCCCGCCCCCGCACCCAAGACCGAAGCGCCCGCCCCGGCCGCCACGCCGGCCCCGGCCGAGGCGCCGAAACCCGCCGAAGCGCCCGCCGCGGCCCCCTCTTCCGACGCGAGCAAGCCGGCCGAAGCCCCCCAGGCCGCGGAAGAGCCGAAGAAGGACGAACCCAAGAAGTAGCGGCAACCGCCGTTCGCAAAGCCGGCCCTCGCGGCCGGCTTTTTTTCGCCTAGAGCCCGCGCCAGGCGAAGCCCTGCTCCTGCCCGGCGACGCCGATCCAGGAGGGCTCGCAGCCCGCGCCGCGCGCGAGCGCTTCCACGGCGAGCGCCGGCGTGTTGTTCTGCCGCGAGAGGTGCGCGGCGATGAGGTGGCGCAGGTTCCCGCGCTCGAGGCTCGCGACCAGGTGGCCCGCGGACGCGTTGTCGAGGTGGCCGAAGCGCCCGGCGATGCGCTGCTTCAGCGCGAACGGATAATCGCCGTTCATCAGCAGGTCGAGATCGTGGTTGCACTCGATCACCAGCGCGTGGCACCCGCTGAGCTTCTCCTGCACGTGCGAGGTGGGGACGCCCAGGTCGGTGAGCACGCCCAGGCGCGATGCGCCGTCGGAGAACACGTACTGCACCGGCTCGCGCGCGTCGTGCGGAACCGGAAACGGATCGACCGCGACGTCGCCGATGGCGAACGGGGTGTGCGGATCGATGTAGCGCACCAGCACGGCGGGAAAGTCCGGCGGCAGCCATTGCGCGGTGCCGCGCGTGAGGTGCACCGGAATCGCGTAGCGCTTGGCGAAGCGGGCGACGCCGCCCAGGTGGTCGTCATGCTCGTGCGTCACGACGATCGCGGCGATGTCGCGCGGCTCGAGCCCGGCGCGCTGCAGCCGCTCCCTGGTGCCGGAGAGCGTGAAGCCGCAGTCCATCATCACGCGCGTCGCGCCGCACTCGACCACCAGCGCGTTGCCCGAGCTGCCGCTGCCCAACGAGCAGAACCTCATCGGTACTGGAAACGCGCGTTGCCTGGTCGTGTTGAGCGGCACCCAGTGTCCGCTCCAACACGGTTCCCGCTGCCCGTCATCGCGGTGTCAATTATTTAAGTTGTTCGTACAAGACGCCCAATATCTTCTTGGCGGTCGCTCCCTGGTCCGGCGCGCCGTTCGCATCCTGCACCGTCACCTGCGAGGCGCTCGCGCCCGCCTCGGCCACGCGGATGCGGTACTGCGGCTTCGGCGCCTTGGGCGCGGGACGCCAGAAGGCGAGCTTGGAGATGAAGCTCTCGTCGTCGGCCGCCTGCGCTTCCGGATCGATGTAGCGCACGTAGAAGAGGCCCTTCGAGCGGTCGCGGTCCTCGACGGTGAAACCGGTGCGGTCGAGCGCGAGGCCGATGCGGCGCCATGCGCGGTCGAAGCCGTCGTTCACGACGAGCGGGCCGGCGCCGGAGTTCTCGAGCACGGCGTTGCGCGCTTCCGGAGCCGCGGCCACCGCCGTGGTGAGCCGGCCGGCCGGTGCCTTGGCACGCTCGGCCGCGACCTTGGTCTCCTCGCCGCCCATCGCCACCATGATGCGCGAGAGCATCTCGGCCTCGAGCTCGGGATCGGGCGGCAACGGCTGCCACTTGGTCGCGGTCTGGTTGGCGTCGGTGTAGATCTCCTCCATGCCGCGGTGGCTCACGAAGACCTCGGTGGTGCCGGGCACCGCGCCCTTCTCCAGGCGCGTGCGGAATTTGTCGCGACGCGGCGTGGAGTACACGCCATCGAGCACGCGGCCCAGCGTGCGGCGGATGAAGTCCTGCGGGATCTTCGCGCGATCCTCGTGCCACTCGGTCTCCATGATCCCGATCTCGGGGCTCTCCCGCGACAGCGCGTAGCCGTTGTCGATCCAGAACTTGCGCACCAGCGGCCACACCTTGTCGGGGTCGCCCTTCACCGTGAGCCAGCGCTGGTCGCGGTCGCGCT
>JAICTR010000091.1 GCA_025936275.1 Burkholderiales bacterium | reverse complement strand
GTGGTGCGCGGCTTCACGTTGAAGGGCGCGCAGCAGCACGGCATCCTCATCGATCGCAACCAGCACGACGTGATCATCGAGGACAACGACATCAGCGGCTGGGGCCGCACGCGCGACGGGCAGTGGGGTGCCGACATGGATTCCGGCATCCGCGCGATCTGCCAGAACGAGGAGCTCACGCGCGTCACCGTGCAGCGGAACAAGATCCACGACCCGCGCTATCCCGCGAACTCGTGGGCGGTGGGCCACCCCGCGGGCCCGCAGGGCGTGACCTTCAGCTACTGCGGCGGCAGCAACGTCTTTCGCTGGAACGAGATCTACTCCTCGCAGAACCACTTCAACGACGGCATGGGCGGCGAGGACAACTTCTCCACCAACGGCTGGCCGAACAAGGACAGCGACGTCTACGGCAACCGCATCGAGATGACGTGGGACGACGGCATCGAGGCCGAGGGCGGCAACCAGAACGTGAGGATCTGGGGCAACTACGTGAACAAGACCGCGACCGCGATCGCGAGCACGGTCGACTCCATCGGGCCGCTCTACATCTTCAGGAACGTCTGGAACCGCAACCAGTTCATCGAGGGCGTCTCCTGCGATTCCGACCAGAAGCAGCCGATGTTCAAGTCGGGCTCCTCGGGGGACTTCGGCAACGGCCGGCGCTACCTCTTCCACAACACGATGCTGCAGGCGCAGCAGGCGGGCTGCTCGAACGGGCTCGGGGGCGGCGCGGGGATCGGCGGCACGGGCGACAGCCAGCTCGTGCACAACACGATCTCGATGAACAACATCTACCAGCTCTGGAAGAACAACGGCGCCTTCTACCAGGTGGGAAGCGACAACACGTTCCAGAACGACATGACGAACGCCACGTCCTCTCCGGAAGTGGGCGGCATCGTCGCCGTGCCGCAGTACGCGAGCGGCAGCGGCTGGCAGAGCGAATCGGGCGGCATGTACCAGCTCGCCGCGGGCTCGCCGGGCTACGACAAGGCGCTTCGCATCGCGAACTTCAACGACCACTTCAACGGCACCGCGCCCGACGTGGGCGCGGCCGAGGCGGGCGATGGTGCGATGAAGTTCGGCCTCGCCGCGGCGAGCGCCACCGGCGGCATTCCGGGCAGCAGCGGAAGCACCGGCAGCACCGATACCGGCGGCAGCACGGGCGGCAGCAGCGGCGGATCCTCGACCGGCACGGGCACGACGACCGGCAACCCGGTCGGGCGCACCGGCGGCCCGGTGATGCCGCCGCGGCGCACGATCCAGGGCATCGCTTCGGCGCCGCCCACGAGCTCCGCGACCACCGGGGCCGCCTCGCCCTCGAGCACCATCGATTCGTCGAGCTATACGATCGGCGCCGGGCAGAGCGTCACCTTCACGGCGCGAGTTCTCGGCAGCTCCGGCACGCCCACCGGGACGGTGAGCTTCAGGGCCGCATCGACGGCGATCTCCGGATGCGGCGCGGTGCCGCTCTCCGGAGGCCAGGCGCAGTGCACGACGAGCTCGCTCGCCGCGGGCACGTATGCGATCACGGGCATCTACTCGGGCGATCGCAGCTACTCGGCGGGCACGGCGGGACCGATCACGCAGAGCGTCACCGGCAGCGGGTCGTCCTCGGCGTCGTTCGGTCTCACGATCGATTCGTCGTCGTACACGTCGCGCCCGGGCCAGCCGGTGACGTTCACGGTCGCGGTGACCGGCAACAGCCCGACCGGCAACGTCGATTTCCAGGACAACGGCACGACGATCTCCGGCTGCGCGCGCGTTCCGCTTTCCGGCGGCATCGCCCGCTGCACCACCTCGTCGCTTTCGGCCGGAACGCATCCGATCCGCGGCTGGTACTACGGCGACTCGCGCAACAGCGCGGGAATCGCAGGGCCGATCACGCAGACGGTGCGCTGAGCGCGGTTTCGCGCCGGCCACGAAAAAGCCCCGGCCTCGGCCGGGGCTTTTTTCTGCCGCTTCGGCGAATCAGCCCGGGCCCGCGCCGAGCGTGAAGTGGATGGTCGCGCCCTCGCCGGGCCGCGCCTCGGCCCAGATCTCGCCGCCGTGGCGCTCGACGATGCGCTTCGCCGAGGTGAGCCCGATGCCGTAGCCCTCGAACTCGATGTCGTCATGCAGCCGCACGAACGGCGCGAAGAGGCGCCCGGCCTGCGCCATGTCGAAGCCGACGCCGTTGTCGCGCACGTGGAAGACGGTCTGCCCCGCGGAGCGCCGCGCGCCCACCTCGATGCGCGCGTGCGGCCGGCGGCGCGTGTACTTCCATGCGTTGGCGATGACGTTCTCGAGCACGACGCAAGCGAGCCCCTCGTCCGCCCACGCCTCCAGGCCCTCGGCGATCTCCACCGTCACTTCGCGAGAAGGCTCGCGCGCCGCGAGCCGCGCCACGACGCGGCGCGCGAGCGCCGTCACGTCGATGTGCCGCCGCGCCATGGGCATGCGGCCCGCGCGCGAAAGCCCGAGCAGGCCGTCGATGATGGTTTCCATGCGGTTCACTTTGTCTCCGATCCTCCGCAAAAGCCGGCGTACCTCGCCGTCCAGAAAGGGTCCGTGCATCTGCGTGAAGAGCCCGCAGAAAGCATCGATCGCGCGCAGAGGCGCGCGCAGCTGCGTCGCCACAGCGTGCCCGAGGGCCTCGCCCTCCTCGTCGAGCGCCTGCACGCGGCGCAGCGCCTCGTCGCGCTCGTGCGCGGCGCGCAGCACCTCGAGCTCGAGCGCGTCGATGCGATGGATGATGTAGAGCATCTCGCCATCGGCGCCGAAGACCGGCGTGTTCAGCGCATCCGGGCAGCCGGTCGCGAGCACGCGCGCGAGCGCATCGCGCATGCTGCCCGCGCCGGTGCTGCGCGGGCCCTCACGGCACTCCGGGAACGCCTCGAAGAACGGCCGGCCGAGCGCGCTTTCGCGGGACACGCGCGCCGCGCGCAGATAGGCGTCGCTCGCCGCGACCACGCGCAGCCGCGGCTCCGGCTCCAGGACGATGAGGAGCGAGGGCGCGCTGCGGAACAGCAGCTCGAAATCCGGGGGGCGCGCCTCGACCGCGGCGAGCGCGCGCCTTGCGCGCCGCGCGGTGCGGGCTTCGTCGGGGACTGGGCTCAGTGCGCTCAAGCGTTTATTCTCTCCCTGTGGTTAGCTTGCGTTAATTGGATTGCACTGTCAATTAACCCTTGCAATACTACGCACGGCCGGGCTCGCCGGCCTTCTTCCCACCCTTCCAAAGGAGCACGCATGAACACGATCCCGGAATTCGCCCACACCACGCCCGAAATCGCCGACCTGAGGGAGGCGGCCGGCCAGGCGCAGCCCGCGTTGCGCGCGCTGCAGGAGCTGGAGATGGGATGGGTCGCCGGCGGCGATGGCGCGCCGGTGTGGCCCTACTGAACCCCGAACACTAGCAACGACGAACCGAACGACAAACGAGAGGAAACGACATGGAACGGACCAAGCCCGAATTTTCCCCGGAGATGGCGCGCGAGATCGATGAGCTCGGCAAGGCGGCGCTCAAGGCGCAAGCCGGCCTGCGCACGCTGGAAGAGCTGGAGATGGGATGGGTCGCCGGCGGCGATGGCGCCCCGGTGTGGCCTTACTGAGGCACGGGCGGGAGGGCGGCGCCGCGCTCAGCGCGCGACCGTCGCCCTCTCGCGGGTATTCGCCGCCTCGCGCGGCGCCTTGGCGCCTCGCGCCGCCGCCTGCTCGCGCGCGATCGGCCGCACGCCCATCGCCTCGAGCTGCTGGCGCGCCGATTCCGCCTCGGCCCACATCGCCTTGGCCGCAGCGCGCGCCGCATCCATGTCGCGGCGCACGCGATGCAGGTGGAACAGCGCCGCCATCGCCACCTGCTTCACGATCGGATTGCGCGTGCCGTCGGCCGCGGAGTCGCGCAGCGCCGCGATACCGGCGTCGCGTCCCTCCAGCGCCTCGCCGAGCACGCGCAGCAGCGAAGCCTCGCGCGCGGTGATGCCGGTCGCGCCCTTGCGCTTGAGCATCAACGGCGCGGTCAGCCGCTCGCTCGCGCTCGAATAGCCGCCGAGCACCAGCAGGCAGGCGAGGAGCCACGCATCGGAAGGCGAGTCGCGCAGCAGGCGCTCGCCGATCCCTTCGTCGTGCAGCAGCTTGGCGTAGGCGAAGTCGCCCTTCACGAGGGCGCGCCACAGCAGCCGCGATTGCGCGCGGCGCGCCACGATGCGCTCGTCGATCGATTCGCCCTTGAGCCGCAGCGCCGCTTCCCACACGTGGCCGTAAGGGCCGAGGAACGAGCCCATGATGCCGAGCGCGGTGTACAGGTCCTCGTTGAGCGCCATGTCGCCGAGGGACAAGCCGGCCAGGCCGTCGATCGCATTGGCCGGCTGCGTGCGCGCCGGCGCGGGAAGCGGCGCCGCGGGCCGGGCTTCCTGGTTGCGCGTGCGGTTGAGGTACCAGATCACCGCCTCGGTCTTGTTGCGCACCCCGATCGCCTTGTAGAGGTTGTGCAGGTAGACGCGGGTCGTGCCCTCGCTGTAGCCGAGCTTGCGCGCGACGATGCGCGCCGAAGCGCCTTCCGCGAGCAGCTCCAGCATCTGGCGCCCGCGCGTGTCCATGCCCGTGCCTTTCATACGAACCCCCGATCTTCCTGAAGTGCGTTGACGAGTTCCTGGAACGCTTCCATCCCCGCGGTGGACGCGAGGTCCACGCCGAGGTCCTCCGATTCTTCGCGCACCATGCGGTCGAAGCACGCGACGAGCTCCGGGTCGAAGCGGCTTCCCGCCTCGCGGCGCAGCTCGGCGAGCGCCTGGTCCATGCTGCTCGCCGGACCCGCGAGGCCCGACACCATTTCGTCGTAGGCGTCGGCGATGGCGCAGATGCGCGCCTCGACCGGGATGAAGCGGTGCCCCACGCGCTCCGGATAGCCTTCCCCGTCCCAGCGCGCGTGATGATACCGGGCGATCTCGCGCGCGAGGAAGATGCGCGGATGCCGGTCGTCGCCGAGGATCTCCGCGCCGGCGTCGATGTGGCGGCGCACGATCGCATGCTCGGCGTCGCGCACCGTCCCCTTGCGCGCCAGGAGCTCCTCGGGCACCGAGAGCATGCCGATGTCGTGCAGCTCCGCGGCGAACCCGATCTCGAGGGCCTGCAGCGGATTCATGCCGCTCGCGAGCGCGAGCGCCTTGGAAAGCGCGCCGACGCGCTTGCCATGCCAGCCGCTCCTGTCCATGCGCAGCGCCGCGCTGACCGCCATGCGGTCGAGGGCATCCCAGCTTTCCGGCTTCGCGGCCGCCGGCCGCTTGGAGATGAGCCGCGCGCGCGCCTGCTCCTGCGCCGCGTCGCAACGCGAGGAGATGAAGCCCGCGACCGCGGCGAGCTCGACGTTGCCGCGCGCTTTGTCGATCGCCGAGCGGTACACGTGCTCGGAAAGCTCGTTCAACCGCAGCAGCGCGCGCTCGGAATGGCCCGCCGCTTCCTCGGCCGCGATGGTGCAGGCGAGCGTATCGCGCAGCGCGCCGGGCACCTGGCGGGCGTGCGACAACGCCTTCTCGAGGCGCGTGAGCCCGACATCGGTGCCGCCGGTGGCGAGCTCGTGCACGGCACGGGCGGTGGCCGCGGCGATCAGTGCGCGCGGCGTGCGGATGCGGTCCGCGAGGGCGGCGGCCTCGGCCACGTGCTGAGGCGCCTCGTCGATCCGGCCAAGCGCGACCAGCAGGCGCACCAGGTTGCGGCGCAGGAGCAATGCGACGTGCGCATCGCGCTCGATGAACTCCTGCGTCTGCTCGGCGAGCGCACGTTCGGCGTGACCGATTCCCTGCGCGTGCGAAGCGAGATGGAAATGGCTCTGCGCCAGGTTCACGCAGGCTGCATAACGGACATATTCACGGCCTTGCCGCTCGCGCAGGAGATCGAGTGCCCGCTCGTAGCAACGCCCCGCCATCTCGTAGTTGCCGGCAATGCCCATCGCGAGGCCGATGTTGTTCCAGATGCCGCTCGCCTCCACCGGATCGTCGGCCGAGAGGCGCAGCGCGTTCACGTAGTGCTCGATGGCCTCCACGATGTCCGCGGTATCGGCGGCGAGCAGGCCGCACACGATGGACGCGCGCCGCTCCAGCACCGGGTCGTCGGTCAGCGCCGCCTGGAAGAGCACGGCGCGCGCGAGGATCAGCGCGTCGCCGGAACGGGCGTTGGCGTAGAGCTTCCGGCAGAGGGAAAGCGCGCGCGGCGCGAGCTCGAGCCACTCGGCCGCGGCAACCGGCTCCGCGAGGCGGCCCACGATCGGCGCGAGCACCGCGGCGAGCTCCGCGCGGCCGATGCACGACAAGCGCGGCTCGAGCGCGCTGAGCGGCTCGAGCAGGTCGGGACTCTCGGGAAGCAGGCCGGACGGGGACATTCGGGGCGGCTTAATCCTCGTTAAACCGGGCCGATTGTACCCGCCGCGGCGCGGCCCGGCCAGTCGACTGCGTCACACTCGCGAAAACGCGAAGCCCGCGGCCGCCGCTTGGGGAATAATGGCCTCCGCGCCCTTGCGGCGCGTCCCCAGGGAGGATCGAATGAATTCCAGGACCCAGGCAGCAATCGGCATCGCGCTGTGGCTCGCCGCCGCGCCCCTTGCGCTCGCGGCGGGCGAGGACAAGGCGGAGACGAAAGCGAGCCCCGCGTCAGGCGAGGCGAGGGCCGCGCAGGCGGGCGACGATGCGAAGGATGACGCGAAGGGCATCAAGGCAGCGGGCCCGCACCTCAGGATGGCGGGGCATCACGGACGCAATCCCGGCGGCGATCGGGACCTGCGCCATTGCCTCGACCTGCCGACGCCGAAGGAAGTGATCCGCTGCTCGGAGCAGAAGTAGGCCGGCCGGCGCGCGGCACGAACCGCCGCATCGCCGGCGCAGGCCGGCGATGCGCGCACCCTTTCGAAGCGATCAGCGCGGAGCGTTGCCGGGCGGCACCTCGCGGCCGCCCTCCACCTCGCCGCGCCAGGCACCGGTCGCCTGGCCGCGCTTCTCGATGAAGTCCTTGAAGTCCTCGACGGTCTTCTCGACGTGGCGCGACATCACGCCCAGCGCGTCGCCGACCTTCTCCACCACCGTCTGCGGCTCGTACTCGAGCGCGAGACGAAGCCGCGTGCGATCGCCGCCGATCGGCTCGAAGCGCACCTCGCCGCCGTTGGGCGCGCCCGAGGTGCTGCGCCATGCGATCACCTGGTCGGGCACCTGCTCGGTGATCTCGGCGTCCCACTCCTTGTCCTTGCCGCCCACCGAGGCGCGCCAGTGCAGGTGCGTGTCATCGAGCTGGCGGACTTCCTTCACGCCGTCCATGAAGCGCGGGAAATCCTCGAACTGCGTCCACTGGTTGTAGGCGGCGTGCACCGGCACGCCGATCTCGATGCTCTTCTCGGTGCGTTCCATGGAATTTCCTCGCGGTTCAGGGGAAGTCACCGTATTGATCGCGCGAACGCGCGGATCGTTCGGCGCACGGCCGGTGAGTAGTTCCATCGGCCGACGGCGCAGCGGACGCGAAGCTAGAACGGCTCCTTGAAGGGCCGCAGGTCGATCTCGTGGCTCCACGCAGAGCGCGGCTGCACGTGGAGCTGCCAGTACGCTTCGGCGATCGCCTCGATCTCGAGCAGCCCGCCCGCGCCGCGCTCCTCGGCGACCTTGGGAAAGCGCGCGCGCAGGCGCTCGCCGTCGATGCCGCCATCGATCACGACGTGCGCGACGTGCAGGCCGAGCGGTCCATACTCGCGCGCCATGCTCTGCGCGACCATGCGCAGCCCCGCCTTCGCCGCAGCGAACTGCGCGAAGCCGGGACGGCCGCGCAGGCTCGCCGACGCGCCGGTGAAGATCACGGTGCCGCGCGCGAGCGGCACCAGGCGCCGCGCGGCTTCACGCCCCACGAGGAAGCCGCCGAAGCAGCCGATGCGCCAGGAGGACTCGAAGGCCTCGGCGGAAAGCTCGCGGAAATCGACGCGCTGGTTCACGCCCGCGTTGTAGACCACGAGATCCGCGGGCTCGCGCCCTTCGCCCGGCGCCATGGCGCGATCGAAAAGCCGCGCGACATCGGATTCGCTCGTGGCATCGGCGACCACCGCTTCGGCGCTGCCGCCGGCGGCACGAATCGCGTCCACCAGCGGCGCGAGCTTCTGCGCGGTGCGTCCGCATGCGAGCACATGGTGGCCGCCGGCGGCGAAACGGCGGCAGAGCGCGGCGCCGAGCCCGCGCTCGGCGCCCACGCCCACCACCACCGCCGTACGGATGCCCATCGCGCGATTCTAGCCGCCTCGCGCCGGCGTGCCGCGGCGAATCTCAGTCATCGAGCCGCACCGAGCTCGCCACCAGCACGCCGCCCTGCAGCGACGCGGAGACGCTCGCGTCGTGGCCCGCCACCTTCGCGAAGAAGGCCGCGGCGGAAACGACGTCGCCCCGCTCGTCGCGCAGCTGCGTCGCCGCGGTGACCGTGACCGGCAATCCCACCACGACGAAGCTCGGTGCGGCGGCGCTCGACACGCGTCCCTCGAGCGCGATCGCGGCTTCGGGCCGGCGGCGCACGATCTTCGTCGCGAGCACCGCGTCCTGCGCGAACTGGTTGCCGTTGACCCGCAGGTGGTCGCCCGCGCGAATGTCGGCGAGCGTCATCGAGCGCAACCGCGCATCGGAGTTGTCCTGGTACTCGGTCGCGGCATCGGCCGTGATGCGCAAACCGCCGGGGCCGAGCATCTCGACGAAGCCCGTGCCGACGGCGGTGACGTCCGCCTCGACGAACGACGGGTTGAAGACCTTCACGAACTCGATGCGGCTCGCGTAGAGCGTGCCGCCGATGGAGGTGAAGTCCACCTTCACGAAGCGGCCGGCGGCGAGGTCCGCGGCGCTGCCATCGACGTACTCGGTCGGCGAAGCGGTCGCGATCGCCTGGCCGTTCACCACGATCGCGCCGGGGATCGCCTCCGCGACGAGTCCCGAGACGCTGCCGTTGCGGCCATCCGCGAGCGGCGAGGCGAGCACGTCCACCTCCTGCGCCCGAAGCACGCCCGCGCTCGGCGCCGGGCCCTTCACGACAACCGCCTGTCCGTTGGCGAGCCCGCCCGCGGGCAAGTTCTTGAACGTGGCCGCCGT
>JAICTR010000204.1 GCA_025936275.1 Burkholderiales bacterium | reverse complement strand
CAGGACATGGAGTTCTGGCAGTTCCACCCGACCGGCGTGGCCGGCGCGGGCGTGCTCATCACCGAAGGTGTGAGGGGCGAGGGTGGCTACCTCCTCAACAAGAACGGCGAGCGCTTCATGGAGCGCTACGCGCCGAACATGAAGGACCTCGCCTCGCGCGACGTCGTCTCGCGCGCGATGGCCACCGAGATCAAGGAAGGCCGCGGCGTGGGCGAGCACGCGGACCACGTGCTCCTCAAGCTCGACCACCTCGGCCTCGAGACGATCGAGAAGCGCCTGCCCGGCATCCGCGAGATCGCGATCAAGTTCGCGAACGTCGATCCGGTGAAGGACCCGATCCCGGTCGTGCCCACGGTGCACTACCAGATGGGCGGCATCCCGACCAACTATCACGGCGAAGTCGTCGTGTGGGACGGCACGCGCGAGGTGCCGGTGCCCGGGTTCTACGCCGCGGGCGAGTGCGGCTGCGCCTCGGTGCACGGCGCGAACCGCCTCGGCACCAACTCGCTCACCGACCTGCTGGTCTTCGGGCGCAGCGCCGGGCGCGCGATGCTCGACTACATCCGCGCGCACGGCGAAGCGCTGCCCGACCTGCCCGGCGATGCCGGCGATTACTCGCGCGCGCGCGTCGCGCGGCTCGATTCGCAGGCCGGCGGCGAGGAGGTGAGCGAGGTGCGCAACGACATGCAGCGCACGATGCAGGCGCACTGCGGCGTGTTCCGCTTCCCGGACCTCCTCGCGCAGGGCGTGGCGAAGATCAAGGCGATCTCGGAGCGCGCGAAGCGCACGCAGATCAAGGACAAGTCGAAGGTCTTCAACACCGCGCGCATCGAGGCGCTCGAGCTCGAGAACCTGATCGAGGTCGCGCGCTGCTCGATGATCTGCGCCGCCGCGCGCGAGGAAAGCCGCGGCGCCCACGACCGCGCCGATTTCCACAAGCGCGACGACGTGAACTGGCTCAAGCACACGCTCTGGGTGCGCGACGGCGACCGGCTCACCTACAAGCCGGTGCACCTGAAGCCGCTCACCGTCGATACCTTCGAACCGAAGGCAAGGGTCTACTGACCGATCATGAAATTCCGCATCCAGCGCTACAACCCCGACACCGACGCGAAGCCCCATTTCCAGGACTACGACCTGGAGATCGGCCCCTCCGACCGCATGCTCCTCGATGCGCTGGTGCGCATCAAGGCGCTCGACGACACGCTTTCCCTGCGGCGCTCCTGCCGCGAGGGCGTGTGCGGCTCGGACGCGATGAACATCAACGGCAAGAACCGGCTCGCGTGCATCACCAAGCTCGTGGATCTCGACGAGCCGGTGGTGATCCGGCCGCTCCCGGGGCTGCCCATCGTGCGCGACCTGGTGGTCGACATGACGCAGTTCTTCGCGCAGTACCACTCGGTGAAGCCGTATGTGATCGACGACCAGCCGCCGCCCGAACGCGAGCGCCTGCAGTCGCCGCGCGAGCGCGAGGAGCTGGACGGCCTCTACGAATGCATCCTGTGCGCGTGCTGCTCGACGGCGTGCCCGAGCTTCTGGTGGAACCCCGACAAGTTCGTCGGCCCCGCGGGCCTGCTGCAGGCCTACCGCTTCATCGCCGACAGCCGCGACACCGCGACCAACGAGCGCCTCGACAACCTCGAGGACCCGTACCGCCTGTTCCGCTGCCACACGATCATGAACTGCGTGGACGTGTGCCCGAAGGGGCTCAACCCCTCGCTCGCCATCAGCAAGATCCGCACGCTGCTCGCGAAGAGGGCGGTGTAGCGCGGCGATGGATGCAAGGGCGCTCGAGCGGTTGCGCTGGAGGAGCCGCCGCGGGCTGCTGGAGCTGGACCTGGTGCTCGACCGCTTCTGGTCGCACGCCGGGATGAGGATGGACGAGGAGAAGGCGGCGCAGCTCGAGGCCCTGCTGCTGCTGCCGGACAACGACCTGCTGGACCTCGTGATGGGAAGGGCCGAGGCGCCGGACGAAAAGCTCCGGGGTATGGTGGACATGTTGCGCGCGGCTTGAGGCGCGCGGGGAAGGAATCGGAGCGACGATGGAAGCGAAAAACAAGGCCACACTGGCGTACGACGGCGACAAGAAGCTGGACTTCCCGACCTACGCGGGCACCATCGGCCCGGACGTCGTCGACATCCGCGCGCTCTACGGCAAGACCGGGATGTTCACCTACGACCCGGGCTTCCTCTCCACCGCGAGCTGCGCCTCGAAGATCACCTACATCGACGGCGACCAGGGGATCCTCCTCTACCGCGGCTATCCGATCGAGCAGCTCGCCGTGCACTGCGACTTCCTCGAGGTGTGCTACCTGCTCCTCAAGGGCGAGCTGCCGAACGCGGGCGAGAAGCAGACGTTCGTGAAGACCGTGTCCAACCACACGATGGTGCACGAGCAGCTCGCGCGCCTCTACCAGGGATTCCGCCGCGACGCGCACCCGATGGCGGTGCTGGTCGGCGTGGTGGGCGCGCTCTCGGCCTTCTACCACGACTCGCTCGACATCAACGACCCGCAGCACCGCGAGATCTCGGCCTTCCGCCTGATCGCGAAGATGCCGACCATCGTCGCCATGGCCTACAAGTACAGCATGGGCCAGCCGTTCATGTACCCGCAGAACAGCTTGAGCTACACCGCGAACTTCATGCGCATGATGTTCGGCGTGCCGGCCGAGGAATACGAGGTGAACGACGTCCTGGTGCGCGCCATGGACCGCATCTTCATCCTGCACGCGGACCACGAGCAGAACGCTTCCACCTCCACGGTGCGCCTCGCCGGATCGTCGGGCGCGAACCCGTTCGCGTGCATCGCCTCCGGGATCGCCTGCCTTTGGGGCCCGGCCCACGGCGGCGCCAACGAGGCGGCGCTGCAGATGCTGATCGACCTGCAGAAGCAGGGCGGCGTCGCCAAGATCGGCGAATTCATCAAGCAGGTGAAGGACAAGAGCTCGAACGTGAAGCTGATGGGCTTCGGCCACCGCGTGTACAAGAACTACGACCCGCGCGCGAAGCTCATGCAGGAGACGACGCGCGAGGTGCTGGACGCGCTCGACAAGCACAACGAGCCGCTCTTGAAGCTCGCGATGGCGCTGGAGAAGATCGCGCTCGAGGACGACTACTTCGTGTCGCGCAAGCTCTACCCGAACGTCGATTTCTACTCCGGCATCGTGCAGAGCGCGCTCGGCATCCCCACCTCGATGTTCACCTGCATTTTCGCGCTCGCGCGCACCGTGGGCTGGATAGCGCAGTGGAACGAGATGATCTCCGATCCCGAGCAGAAGATCGGCCGCCCGCGCCAGCTCTACGTCGGGCCGACCCAGCGCGACGTGGTGCCGATCGCCAAGCGGCGTTGACGACTAAAGCAGGAACACGGAGACCACGGAGAGCACGGAGGACACGGAGAAAACCATGTGGGAATTCACGAAGTCGAACGATATGGCGGGACTGATTCATTGCCTTTCCTCCGTGTCCTCCGTGCTCTCCGTGGTCTCCGTGTTTCCGCTTTACCGAAGCCCCGCGTGAAAGTCCAACGAGGAAACCCATGGCAAGCCTGATGGAACAGTTCGCCGCGTCCTCCCACCTTTTCGGCGCCAATGCGCCGTTCGTGGAGGAGCTCTACGAGCGCTATCTCGCGGATCCCGCTACGGTCGAGCCGGAGTGGCGCGCGCTCTTCGACACGTGGCAGCAGTCGGGCAACGCCAAGGACGTGGCCCAAGCGCCGATCATCGCCGCCTTCGAAGGGCTTTCGCGCCGGCCGGGTGCGGCCGCGCCGGCCGCGGCGGCCGACGACAAGTCGCTCAAGGTGCTGCAATACATCCGCGCGCACCGCGTGCTGGGCTCGCGCGACTCGCAGCTCGATCCGTTGAAGCGCCTCGAGCGCACGCCCGTGCCCGAGCTGGAGCTTTCCTTCTACGGCCTCGCCGAGACGGACATGGACCGCGAGTTCTCGCCCGGCTCGTGGCAGGGCGCGCAGGGGCCGATGAAGCTTCGCGACATCGTCGCCGCGGTGAAGAAGACCTACTGCGGCACCATCGGCATCGAGTACATGTACATCTCGTCCACCGAGCAGAAGCGCTGGATCCAGCAGCGCTTCGAGGGGACGCTCTCCACGCCGCGCTTCTCCACCGACGAGAAGCGCTGGATCCTCGAGCGCCTCACCGCCGCCGAAACGCTCGAGCGTTACCTGCACACGCGCTACGTCGGGCAGAAGCGCTTCTCGGGGGAGGGCGGCGAGACCATGATCCCGATGCTCGACACGATCATCGAGAACGCGGGCGCCGCGGGCGCGAAAGAAGTGGTGATCGGCATGGCGCACCGCGGGCGCCTCAACGTCCTCGTGAACAACCTCGGCAAGATCCCCGCGGACCTCTTCTCGGAATTCGAAGGCAAGCACGCGCACGAGCTTTCCGCGGGCGACGTGAAGTACCACCAGGGATTCTCCTCGGACATCAAGACCGCGGGCGGCGCGGTGCACCTCACGCTCGCCTTCAACCCGTCGCACCTCGAGATCGTGAACCCGGTGGTGGAGGGGTCGGTGCGCGCGCGCCAGCATCGGCGCGGCGACCACACCGGCGACGAGGTGCTGCCGCTCCTCATCCACGGCGACGCGGCCTTCGCCGGCCAGGGCGTGGTGATGGAGACGCTCGCGCTCTCGCAGACGCGCGGCTACCGCACGGGCGGCACGGTGCACATCGTGGTGAACAACCAGATCGGCTTCACCACGTCGGATACGCGCGACGCGCGCTCGTCGCTCTATGCGACCGACCTCGCGAAGATGGTCGAGGCGCCGGTCTTCCACGTGAACGGCGACGATCCCGAAGCCGCGGTGATGGTCGCCGCGATCGCGCTCGAGTACCGCCGCCGCTACCACCGCGACGTGGTGGTGGACCTGGTGTGCTTCCGCCGCCTCGGCCACAACGAGCAGGACGAGCCGTTCGTGACCCAGCCGCTGATGTACAAGAAGATCGCGCAGCACCCGGGCACGCGCAAGCTCTACGCCGACAAGCTCGAGAAGGAAGGCGTGATCGCGGCGGGCCACGCCGACGAGCTGGTGACGAGCGTGCGGGCCGCGCTCGACGCGGGCAAGGGCACCAACCCGAAGATCCTCTACGGATTGAAGCCCGCGCTCGCGATCGACTGGGCGCCCTACATGGGCATCGACTGGCGCCAGGCCGCCGAGACCGCGGTGCCGCTCGCGAAGCTGAAGCAATACGCCGCGCGCCTCACCGACATTCCCGCGAACTTCAAGCTGCATCCGTCGGTCGAGCGCCTGCTCGCCGCGCGCCGCGAGATGGGCGAGGGCAAGGCGCCGCTCGACTGGGGCATGGCCGAGAACCTCGCCTACGCCTCGCTCGTCGACGCCGGCCATCCGGTGCGCCTCTCGGGCCAGGACTCGGGACGCGGCACGTTCGCGCATCGCCACGCGGTGCTGCACGACCAGAACCGCGAGCGCTGGGACGCGGGCGTGTACGTGCCGCTGCAGAACATCCGCAGCGGCCAGGCGAACTTCGTGGTGATCGATTCGGTGCTCTCGGAAGAGGCGGTGCTCGGATTCGAGTACGGCTATGCGAGCGCGCAGCCCTT
>JAICTR010000118.1 GCA_025936275.1 Burkholderiales bacterium | reverse complement strand
TCCATGCCCGCCGTGCGCCGTCACGACGGCGCCCGCGCCATGGCCGGTCACGCCATCGAGCTTCACGTCGAGGCTGAAGCGCAGATGCTTGCCGCGCAGCGCCGGATCGAAGCGCGCCTGGCTCACGATCGCCCATGGCTGGTTCTTCACCGGCTCCATGCACAGGCTCGCGCCCGAAGGCGGCGCGCCGGGGCCCGCGAAGAAGCGGAACGAGGTCGCGTCCGCGTGCGCGCCGCATCCCCAGTCGGGCGCGCAGTCGCCCTCGGGGTGCTTCTCCTCGAAGCCGGCGTTGGCGAGCGGAAACGTCACCGGAGCCGGCGGCGCGGTGGGCGTGGCGCACGCGGCGAGCAGGAAGGTGAGCGACGCCAAGGGGGGCAGGACGCGCTTCATGCGGCCTCCCCTTGCGCGAGGCGCGCGGCGACGTAGCGCTGCACGCCTTCCTGCACCGTGAGGAACGGCGCGGTGTAGCCCGCCTCGCGCAACGCGCCGACTTCGGCCTGCGTGTAGCTCTGGTACTTGCCGGCGAGCTGCGCGGGGAACGGGATGTATTCGAGGGTCCCGGACGCACGCATCTCGTCGAGCGTGAGGGGCTTCTCGCCGGCCGCGGCGCGCGCCGCGTTCACGGTGGCATGCGCCACCTCGTTGAACGTCTGGCCGCGCCCGGTCCCGACGTTGTACACGCCCGAGAGACCGCCGCGGTCGAGGAAATGCAGGTTCACCTTCACGACGTCCTCCACCGACACGAAGTCGCGGATCTGCTCGCCCGGCCCGTAGCCGGCGCTGCCCTCGAAGAGGCGCACGCGGCCCTGGGCGCGGTACTGGTTGAGGAAATGGAACGCGACCGAGGCCATGCGTCCCTTGTGCGCCTCGCGCGGCCCGTACACGTTGAAATAGCGGAAGCCCGCGACCTGCGCGGTCGCCGCATCCATGCGCCGGCGCACCACCTGGTCGAAGAGGAACTTCGAGTAGCCGTACACGTTGAGCGGGCGCTCGTTCTCGCGCGCCTCGCGAAAGTCGCTGCCGGACCCGTAGACCGAGGCGGAAGAGGCGTAGATGAAGGGCACGCGCCGCGCCTGGCACCAGTCGAGGAGCCGGAGGGAGTAGCGGTAGTTGTTCTCCATCATGTAGCGCCCGTCGGTCTCCATCGTGTCGGAGCACGCGCCCTGGTGCAGCACCGCCGACACCTTCGCATCGAAGCGGCCGTCCGCGATGCGCTCGGCGAAGTCGCGCTTGTCCAGGTAGTCGGCGATCTCGCAGTCGGCGAGGTTCAGGCACTTGTCGGCGCGCTCGAGGTTATCCACGGCGAGGATGTCGCGCTCGCCGCGCAGGTTGAGCGCCTTCACGAGGTTCGACCCGATGAATCCCGCGGCGCCGGTCACGATGATGGTCATGCGTCTCCCTGTTCAGGCGTGGTGCGCGAGGCTCTCGACGAGCTCCTCGCGGTGCACCACCGCGGTCCCGAGCTTGCCGACGACGATGCCCGCGGCGTGGTTCGCGACGCGCATCGCGGCGGGAAGGTCGGCGCCCGCGCCCACCATGAGCGCGAGCACGCCGATCACGGTGTCGCCCGCGCCGCTCACGTCGTACACCTCGCGCGCCTGCGTGGGCTCGTGGCGGCTCTCCGCGGCGGTGAAGAGCGACATGCCCTCCTCGCTGCGGGTCACGATGAGCGCCTCGAGCTCGAGCTCGGCACGCAGCTTCTGCGCGCGCCGCGCGAGGTCCGCCTCGTCGCTCCAGCGCCCGGCCACCTCGCGGAACTCGACGCGGTTGGGGGTGAGGAGCGTGGCACCGCGGTAGCGTGCGTAATCCCAGCCCTTGGGATCGACCAGCACCGGCTTCTTCAGCCGCCGCGCCGCGACGATCATCTCCTGCACGCGCTCGAGGCCGCCCTTGCCGTAGTCGGAAAGCACCACGGCATCGGCGCCATCCACGAGGCGCTCGTACTCGTCGAGCTTCGCGGCGAGCGCGCGCGGGCTGGGCGGGCGCTCGAAATCGATGCGCAGGAGCTGCTGCTGCTGGCCGATGACGCGCAGCTTCACCGTGGTGGAAAGGCCCGCGTCGCGATGCAGCGAGCTCTTCACGCGCTCGGCGGCGAGGAGCCTCTCGAGGGAGCTCGCCGCCTCGTCGCTTCCCGCCACCGCGAGGAGCGTCGCCTCGCCCCCGAGCGCGGTGATGTTGCGCGCCACGTTCGCGGCGCCGCCCGGCCGCTCCTCGGTGCGCTTCACGTGCACCACCGGCACCGGCGCCTCGGGCGAGATGCGGCTCACGTCGCCGAACCAGTAGCGGTCGAGCATCACGTCCCCCGCGACGAGGATGCGCGCGCGCGAAAAGTCGGGACGCGCCGCGGCGTTCATGCGCGCGGCGGGGCGAGGCGCCCGATCGCGTGGTACTCGAGCCCGTGCGCCGCGACCACCGCCGGCTCGTAGAGGTTGCGGCCGTCGAAGATCACCGGCTCGCGCAGCCGCTGCCTGAGGGCATCGAAGTCCGGGCTGCGGAAGGCCTTCCACTCGGTCATGATCACCAGCGCGTCGGCGCCTTCGACCGCCTCCATCGCGCTCTGCGCGAAGGAGATCGCGTCGATGCCCTGGTAGATGCGGCGCGCCTCGTCCATCGCCACCGGGTCGTACGCCGAGACCTTCGCGCCGCGCCTCATCAGCGCATCGAGCACCACGCGGCTCGGCGCCTCGCGCATGTCGTCGGTGTTCGGCTTGAAGGCGAGGCCCCACAGCGCGAAGCGCCGCTGGGCGAGCCCCTCGCCGAAGCGCCGCACGATCTTCTCCGCGAGCACGCCCTTCTGGCGCTCGTTCGCCTCCTGCACCGCCGCGACCACCTTGAGGTCGATGCCGCACTCCTCGCCGGTGCGAAGCAGCGCGCTCACGTCCTTCGGGAAGCAGGAGCCGCCGAAGCCCGCGCCGGGATAGAGGAAGTGGTAGCCGATGCGCGGGTCGGAGCCGATGCCGATGCGCACGTGCTCGATGTCGGCCCCGAGCTTCTCGGCGAGGAGCGCGAGCTCGTTCATGAAGGAGATGCGCGTCGCGAGCATCGCGTTCGCCGCGTACTTGGTGAGCTCCGCGGAGCGGATGTCCATCACCTGCAGCCGCTCGTGGTTGCGCTGGAAGGGCGCGTAGAGCTCGCGCATCGCGGCGATCGCCTCGGGCTCCTCCGCGCCGATCACGATGCGGTCGGGGCGCATGAAGTCCTCCACGGCGGCGCCCTCCTTCAGGAACTCGGGGTTCGACACCATCGAGAACGGAATGCGTGCGCCGCGCTGCGCAAGGGTGCGCGCGACCTCCGAGCGCACGCGATCGGCGGTGCCGACGGGCACCGTGGACTTGTCCACGATCACGCGCGGCCCGTCCATGTGCGTCGCGATGTTGCGCGCGGCGGCGAGCACGTATTGCAGGTCCGCGGAGCCGTCCTCGCCCGGCGGCGTCCCCACCGCGATCATCTGCACGCGCGCGAAGAGCGCGCCCTCGCGCGGATCGGTGGTGAAGGAGAGCCGGCCGCTCGCGACGTTCGCGCGCACGATCTCCTTCAGCCCCGGCTCGAAGATCGGGATCTCGCCCGCCTTGAGGCGCTCGATCTTGCGCGCATCGACGTCGAGGCACAGCACCTGGTTGCCCACGTCGGCGAGGCATGCGCCGGTGACGAGCCCGACATAGCCGGTGCCGATGATGCTCACTTTCATGCGCGGGCGCCTTCCACGGAGGTGCGGATCGATTCGAGCGCGGCGGCCGGATCCGCGGCGCCGGTGATCGGACGCCCGATCACGAGGTAGGTGGCGCCCAGGCGCAGCGCCTCGGCGGGTGCCACGGTGCGCGACTGGTCGTTCACGGCGCCGCCCGGCAGGCGGATGCCGGGCGTGACGAGCGCGAAATCGGCGCCCGCGGCCTGGCGCAGCGCCGGCGCTTCTCGCGCGGAGCAGACCACGCCATCGAGCCCGTTCGCGCGCGCGAGCCGCGCGAGCCGCAGCACGTTCTCCTCGGCGGTGCCGGCGAAGCCGACGTTCGCAAGCTCGGCATCGGCCATGCTGGTGAGGATCGTCACGCCGATGAGCAGCGGCGGCCGCGCGACGCCTGCCACCGCCTCGCGCGCGGCGCGCCTCATCGCCGCGCCGCCGCTCGCGTGCAGGTTCATCAACCAAACGCCGATCCGCGCGGCGCTGCGGCACGCGCCCGCGACCGTGTTCGGGATGTCGTGGAACTTGAGGTCGAGGAACACCTCGAAGCCGCGCTCCTGCAGGCGCGCGACCACCGAGGGCCCGGCGGCGACGAAGAGCTCCTTGCCCACCTTCACGCGGCAAAGCTTCGGATCGAGGCGCGCCGCCAGCGCGAGCGCCGCCGCCTCGTCGCCCACGTCGAGCGCGACGATCACCGTCCTATTGTCCAAGTTGCATCCTCGCGAGGTGGCGGCCGGAGCTCTCGAGCTCGGCCGTGCGCCGCGGCGGGAACGTCTCCCATCCGCCGCACGCCGGGCATTGCCAGAAGAACTGGCGCGCCTTGAAGCCGCAGTTGGCGCACAGATAAACCGAGAGCGCCTGCGCATGCGAGTGCACCAGGTTCTTCATGAGCTGCAGGTCCTGGCGGCGCTCCGGCGGCGCGCGCACCAGCTCCGCATCGACCAGGTGGTCGAGCCCGACGAGCGTCGGGTTGCGCCGCACCTCTTCGCGCACCAGGCGCCAGGCCGCCTCGTCGCCCTCGTGCTCGGCGGTCGCCTGGTACACGACGTTCAGGAGGTCGAGGCCGGGATAACGATGCTGCAGGCCGCGCAGCAGGATCAGCCCTTCGCCGAGCTGGCCGAGCGCCTTGTAGCTCTCCACCATGCCCTCGGCCGCGAGGCCGAAATACTGCGGGTCCTGCTGCTCGATCGCCTTCCACGCCGCGATCGCCTCCTCGTGGCGTCCCTCGCGCGCGAGCCACTCGCCGCGCAGCAGGTTCGCGCGCACGCACTTGCGGTTGGCCTCGAGCGCGTTGTGGAGGAATCCCTCGGCGTCGGCGCCATGGCCGTGCACGTGGGCGGTGATCGCGAGCTCGCAGTAGTAGTTGGCGATCTCGCGCTGGTAGTTGCGCTTCGCGCTCGCCTCCAGCTTCTTCGCGGTATCGATCGCCTTCTTCCAGTCCTTCTCCTGGATGTAGATGTCGAGGAGGCTGCGGTGCACCTCGGGCGACGGATCGGCGGCGGCCATGCGCGCGAGCACTTCCTCGGCATGCTCGAGGAGCCCCGCCTTGAAGTAGTCGCGCGAGAGCTCGAGCGAGGCCTCGCGGCGCTGGTCGGCCGGCAGGTCCTCGCGGTTCACCAGGTCCTGGTGCATGCGGATCGCGCGATCCACCTCGCCGCGGCGCCGGAAGAGGCTGCCCAGCGCGAACTGCAATTCCACCGTCTGCGGATTCTCCTTCGCGACCTGCAGGAACGACTCGATCGCCTTGTCGGGTTGCTCGTTGAGGAGGAAGTTGAGCCCCCGGAAGTACGACGAAGGCAGCGCGCGCGATTCGGAAAGCAGCGACTTCAGGTCCACGCGCGCCGCGATCCAGCCCATGCCGAAGAACACCGGCAGGGCGAGGAGCCACCAGAACTCAAATTCCATGCGCGTCGCCCCGAACGGTCCTTTCGGGCGCCTCCACGACGGGAGGCGGCGGCTCCGGGGTCACGGGCGGCGGCTGGATCGCCGCCAGGCGCGCGGCGGTTTTCCGGAGGCGCCCGATGTCGCGCCGCTGGCGCACCACCGTCGGCACCCACGCGAGGAGCCCGATGACGATTCCCGCGACGAACGCGATCAGCAGCACGAACACCAGCGGCGCCTGCCAGGACTGCTCGAGCAATCCGTTGATCCTCACCAGGTCCGTGTTCTTGGTCGCGAACCAGACGATGAGCAGCAGGACGAGGAGGCGGAGGATCCAGGCGAGGGCTTGCATGAACGGGCGGCCGGAATTCAGCCCGCTATTGTAACTTGGGCGGTGCCTCGCCCGGCCTCAGGTCGAACACCGCCACCCGGTCGTCCTGCTGCGTCGGCATTCCGTAAAGCCCTTCGAGCTTCGCGAGGCATCGCGCCGCGTCGGGAAAGGGCTTGCCGTGCGGCACGGACAAGTGCAGCACGAGGTAGCGCGCGCCGGTCGCGCGCACGGCGGCGGGATCGTCGAGGAAGACGAAGAGGCGGAAACGGAAGCGCGGATCGCGCGGCACCTCGCCCAGCCTCGGGCGGTCCTGGAGGCAGAGGTCGTGCAGCATGCCGAAGAGCTCCTTCTGCCGATGGAATGTCGCGTAGTACGCGAGCTGGTCGTAAGGCGCTTCCCATTCGAAGGGCGCCTCGATGATCGTCGCCGCACCGGGGGCGATGCGTGCGAGCTTCCGGTAGAACGCCGGCGGATCGTAGCTGCGGTCGGCACGCAGGTAGTCCATGCGCCGATAGCGGTAATCCCAGTGATAGTTGATGTGCGCATACCAGGGATCCGGCCGGGCCACCTGCGCGATGGCCGGGGTCGCGGCGAGGTATGCGGCGCTCAACGCGGCGGCCGCGATCCACGCATGCGGCCCGGCTCGGTCACGCATCGCGCCCCGCACCACGTTGATCGCGCCGATGCTCGCGAAGAACAACAGCAGCGGCAGCACGGGGAGCTGGTAGCGAAGGAAGTTCTGCCCCTGGAAGATGGAGGTCGCGCCGATGATCGCGAGGATCGCACCAGGAAGCACGCCGAGCGCGACGAGGTAGGCGGCGAGCGGGCGGTCGCGGCGCCCAAGCGCTACGACGCCGCATGCGGCGCAAACGCAGGCGAGCGCCGGGAGCCAGCCGGGCAGCCCGCCCCAGACGATGGCGATCATCCGCTCGATCGTGGCCCATCCCGGATGATCGATGCCCGACTTGCCGAACAGCGATTGCCGATCCTCGATCCACGGCGCGGCGAGGAGGAGCCCCATCGCGATCGCCATGCCGGCGCCGAGCGCGAAGGATTGCAGCGGCCGGCGCGCGCTCCGCGAGCGGCGCGCGCGAAGCACATCCTCGCCGAAGATGAAGAGACAGGCGACGGCACCGTAGAGCCCCGCGATCACGTGGAACCAGGCCGCTAGCGCTCCCATCGCGATGGCCGCTGCGGCGAGTCCCGGCGAGCGGCGGCCGCGCCAGCCCCAGAGCGCCGCGATGCAGCCCGTGCAGAGCAGGAGCGTGACGGCGTAAGGCCGCGCGAAGCGCGACCACATCACGAGGAACGGCGCGCCGCAGACGAGGAACGCGCAGAGCGACGCCGCCGGCGCATCGCGCGCCGCGCGCCAGGCGAGCCACCCGCACAGCGGCACGAGCGCGACGCCGCACGCGGCTTGCAGCGCGCGCAGCCGCCCTTCCGCGCGTGAGCGGAATCGAGTGATCGGCGAGGCCGAAGCTCGAGAAGATGCCGGCGTACGACGACGACGCGAGCTTGTGGATCGCATGCCACTCGTCGTCGAGCACCACCTGGTGCGAGAGGCCGTGCGTGCGAAGCCACGTGCCAAGGGCGGTCGCGAGCACGAGCGCCACCATGAGCGGCATCGGCAGCCTTCCCGGTCGGATGTCGTCCGCCATGGGGCATTCTAACCAAGCTCACGCTAGAATCGGCCGATGGAAGATACGCCCGAAGCGCAGCTCGTTCGGCACCGGCGCAGCCTGCCGATGTACGTCGGCTCCGGCGGCGTCGCGACCGCCTGCCATTACGCGTTCACCATCTTCAGCGTGGAGGTGCTGGGCGTTCCGCCGGTCGCCGCGTCGGCGGGCGGCTTCGTCGTCGGCGCGATCGCGAAGTACTACCTCAACTATACCTACGCGTTCCGCAGCAACCTGCGCCACTCGCACGCCATGCTGCGCTACGTGCTCTCGCTCGCGCTGCTGTTCGTGCTCAACGCGGCGATCTTCGCCTTCCTGCAAGAGGGCATGGGCGTCTACTACATC
>JAICTR010000153.1 GCA_025936275.1 Burkholderiales bacterium | reverse complement strand
GATCACGCGCGGGTGCTCGCGATGGATGCCCGCGATCAGCCACTCCCAGAAGGCGAAAGGCTTGGTGTGCGGGTTGTCGACGCGGAACACCTCGACGCCCTCGCCGATCCAGAACTCGAACACCTCGCGCAGCGTCTGCCAGAGCGAGCGCCAGTCGCGCGTCTCGAAGTCGATCGGGTAGATGTCCTCGTACTTCTTGGGCGGGTTCTCGGCGAACTGGACGCTGCCGTCGGGGCGGCGCCTGAACCAGTCGGGATGCTGCGTGACCCACGGATGGTCCGGCGTCACCTGCAGCGCGATGTCCAACGCGATCTCCATGCCGCGCTCGCGCGCCGCGGCGGCGAGGCGCCGGAAGTCCTCGTGCGTGCCGAGCTCGGGATGGATCGCGGTGTGCCCGCCCTCGCGCGCGCCGATGCCCCAGGGGCTGCCCACGTCGCCCGCCTCGGAGCTCGGCGAGTTGTTGCGGCCCTTGCGCTTGGTGCGGCCGATGGGATGGATCGGCGGGAGGTAGAGCACGTCGAAGCCCATCGCGGCGATGCGGCCGAGGCCCGCCTCGACGTCCGCGAGCGTGCCGTGGCGTCCCGGTTGCGGCGACATCGAGCGCGGGAAGCATTCGTACCAGCTCGAGAAGCGCGCTCGCTCGCGATCCACCCACGCCGGGAAGATCGCCGACTGCGTGGCGCCCGCGCGCGGCGCGTGGCGGCGCGCGAGCTCGAGGCGCGATGGCTCCATGGCGATCTCGTGCAGGCGCGCGGGATCGTCCTCCTCGCGCAGCGCGCGTGCCCAGCGCGCGAGGTCTTCGCGCGCCGCGCCTTGCGCGTTCGCGGCGCACGCATCGACCAGCTCCGCGCCCATCCGCGCGTGCATGCGCAGGTCCGCGGGATCGGTGCGGCGCAGGAACGCGTCGCGCCACGCCGAAAGGTGGTCGACCCAGCACGCGACGCCGTACTGCCACGTGCCGAGCCGATCGACCGCGAAGCGCGCGCGCCAGCGGTCGTTGCCGAGGGATTCCATCTCCACCGCACGCCAGCTCGTGTCGCCCGGCCCGCGGTAGCGCAGCTCGCACGCGACGCGCTCGTGGCCGTGCGCGAAGCCATCCGCCGAGACCTCGATCTCCTCGCCCACCACGCGCTTCACGGCGAAGCGGCCGTCGTCGATGCGCGGCCGCACGTCCTCGATGATGGCGAACGGCGCGAGCGTCTCGCGCACCGGCGCGCGCGAGAGGTCGTTCACCGCGCGGGCTCCGGCACGAAGACCGAGATCGCGAGCGGTGGCAGCGTGAGCGAGACCGAGTGCGGCCGGCCGTGCCACGGGTGGTCCTCCGCGTCGACGCCGCCGAGGTTGCCCGCGCCGCTCCCGCCGTAGAAAGGCGCGTCGGAATTGAGCGCCTCGCGCCAGCGGCCGGGGAGCGGCACGCCCACGCGATAGCGTTCGCGCACCACCGGCGTGAAGTTGCACACCACCAGCACGGGCGAGGCGTCCGCCGCGAGGCGCAGGTAGCTCAGCACGCTGTCGTCGCTGTCGTGCATGTCGATCCACTGGAAGCCCGCGGGGGCGAAATCCACCTCGTGCAGCGGGGCGAGCTCGCGGTAGGCGCGGTTGAGGTCGCGCAGCCAGTGCTGCACGCCGGCATGGTCGGTCTCGTGCGTGAGCCCCCAGTCGAGCTCGCGCTCGTGGTGCCACTCGCGCCATTGCCCGATGTCCCCGCCCATGAAGAGCAGCTTCTTCCCGGGATGCGTCCACATGTACCCGTAGAGCAGGCGCAGGTTCGCGAACTTCTGCCAGCGGTCGCCCGGCATCTTGTCGATGAGCGCGCGCTTGCCGTACACCACCTCGTCGTGGGAGAGCGGCAGGATGAAGTTCTCGGTGAACGCATACCAGAGCGAGAAGGTGAGCTCGGAATGATGGTAGCGGCGGTGGATGGGATCGTGCGCGAAGTAGTCGAGCGTGTCGTGCATCCACCCCATGTTCCACTTCATGGAGAAGCCGAGGCCGCCCGTGTGCACCGGGCGCGAGACCTGCGGCCACGCGGTGGATTCCTCCGCTATTGTGCGCGTGTCGGGAAAATCGCGTCCGATGCCGGCGTTCAGCTGCTTGAGGAACGTGATCGCCTCGAGGTTCTCCTTGCCGCCGTAGGCGTTGGGGATCCACTCGCCGGCCTTGCGCCCGTAGTCGAGGTACAGCATCGAGGCGACCGCGTCCACGCGCAGCCCGTCGATGTGGTACTTGTCGAGCCAGAAGTGCGCGCTCGATTCCAGGAACGCGCGCACCTCGTGGCGCCCGTAGTTGAAGATCGCGCTCTTCCATTCGGGATGGAAGCCCAGGCGCGGGTCGGCATGCTCGTAGAGGTGCGTGCCGTCGAAGCGCGCGAGGCCGTGCGGATCGTCGGGGAAGTGCGAGGGCACCCAGTCGAGGATCACGCCGATGCCGTTGCGATGCAGGACATCCACCAGGTGCATGAAGTCCTGCGGCGAGCCGTAGCGCGAGGTGGGCGCGAAATAGCCCGTCGTCTGGTAGCCCCAAGAGCCGTAGAACGGATGCTCGGTGATCGGCATCAGCTCCACGTGCGTGAAGCCCAGCCACTGCATGTACTCGGCGAGCGGCTCGGCCACCTCGCGGTAGCTGGGCATCCGGTCGTGGGCGGAGCGGCGCCACGAGCCCAGGTGCAGCTCGTACACCGAGAACGGCGCCTCGAGCGCGTTCTTCCTCGCGCGCTCGCGCATCCATTCCTGGTCGCCCCATTCGTAGTCGAGGCGCCAGGCACGCGAGGCGTTGGCGGGCGCGACCTCCGCGTAGAAGGCCATGGGATCGGCGCGGTCCTCGCGCTGGCCGTGCACGTTGGTGATCGAGTACTTGTACGCCTGCCCCTGCGCGATGCCGGCGACGTCGGCTTCCCAGATGCCCGATTGGTCCCAGCGCGGATGCAGCACGTCGACGCCCGGCTTCCAGCCGTTCCAGTCGCCGATCACCGAGACCGCGCGCGCGTTGGGCGCCCACACCGCGAAGTGCGCGCCGCCGTCCGCGGCGAGGTGGCAGCCGAGCTTGCGGTAGAGCTTGGCGTGCGTGCCTTCCTTGAAGAGATAGATGTCGTGCTCGGTCAGCATCGTCATGGCGTCGAACCCCGCGACGCTCAATGCAGATGCTGCAGGGGTTGGCCGAGCATGGAGGGCGTGATGAGCGTCACGCCCTTTTCGGTGACGTGGAAGCGCTTGCGGTCCTCGGCCGGATCGACGCCGGCGCGAAGGCCGGGCGGGATGCGCGTGCCCTGGTCGACCACCACGCGGTTGAGCACCGCGCCGCGGCCCACCTCCACCTCGGGAAGCAGCACCGCCTCGTTCACCGAGCAGTAGCTGTGCACGCGCACGCGCGAGAAGAGGAGCGAGTTGCGCACCTCCGAGCCGCTCACGATGCAGCCGCCGGAGACCATGGAGTCGATCGCCGCGCCGCGCCGTCCCTGCTCGTCGAACACGAACTTCGCGGGCGGAAGCTGCTCCTGGAAGGTCCAGATCGGCCACGCATCGTCGTAGAGGTTCAACGCCGGCGAGACGCGCGTGAGCTCGAGGTTCGCTTCCCAGAACGCGTCCACCGTGCCGACGTCGCGCCAGTACGGCTCGCCGTCGGTGAGCTGCGCGCAGCTATCCTGCAGGCGGTGCGCGTAGACGCTCGCGCCGTCGCGCAGCAGCCGCGGGATGAGGTCGTGCCCGAAGTCGTGGCCGGAATCGCCGTCCATCGCGTCTTCCACGAGCTGGTCGTAGAGGAACTCCGAGTTGAAGACGTAGATGCCCATGCTGCCGAGCGCGGTGGCGTCGCGGCCGGGGACGGCGCGCGGCTCGGGCGGCTTCTCCTCGAAGCCCACGACGCGGAAGCCGCGATCGACCTCCATCACGCCGAGCTGGCCCGCGGCCTCGGCGACCGGCACCTCGACGCAGCCCACCGTCATGTCGGCATCGCGGTCGAGGTGCTCGTAGAGCATGCAGGTGTAATCCATCTTGTAGATGTGGTCGCCCGCGAGCACCAGCACGAAGCGCGGCGCGTGGCGGCGCAGCACCTCGAGGTTCTGGTACACCGCATCCGCCGTGCCCTTGTACCAGTCGCAGTTGTGGCTCTGCTGCGCGGGCAGGAGCTCGATGAACTCGTTGAAGCGTCCGTCGAGGAACGACCATCCCTTCTGCACGTGGTTGATGAGCCCGTGGGAATGGTACTGCGTCGCGACGCCGATGCGGCGGATGCCCGAGTTGATGCAGTTGGAGAGCGCGAAGTCGATGATGCGGAACTTGCCGCCGAACGGCACCGCGGGCTTGGCGCGTCCCGAGGTGAGCGGCCCCAGGCGCGAGCCGCGCCCTCCGGCGAGCACCACCGCGACCGTCTGCCGCGCGAGCTGCGCCATCGTCGAACGATCCGGCATCGCACGCGGCATGCCGTGGCGCCCGGGCATGATCGGGTGCAGCTCGTTCGTCGTGCGCGCCATCGCGTGTTCCCGTTCTCTTGTGTTCGCGATTTCCATCGCCGGGGTGCAGATTCGACCCGGCGCGGCGCGCAAAGATTCAGCGGCCGCGGGCGCTGCTCCCTCTTTCCATGATGGACGATCGCCGTCACGCACGCCGTAGGAGGCGTCCTACGTCGTGGCGCTCGCGGTCGCGCGCGCGATCGGGCATCGCGAGCTCGACCAGCAACGGCGCATCGCCGGAGCGCCGCGGCCACACCAGCGCCTCGCCGGGGCGCGGATCGCGCAGGGCCTCCGGCGGCGCGGGGATGTCGATCGCGGTCGCGAGCGCCGCGAGCACACCGCCCGCGCCTTCGCCGGTCGCGACGAAGACGGTCGCGCCGGCGAGGAGGTCGGCCGGCAATCGCGCGGGATCGGTGGCGACATGGATCGTGTTCTGCGCCGCGGGCAGCGCCACCTCGTCCCTGAGCCCGCGCGCGGGAAGCGCGTGCTCCGCCTCGTCCACCACGAGCCAATGCGGGCGGCCGGTGGATTCCTGCAGCGCGGCCAGGCGCCGCGTGAGCTCGGCGAGGAAGCGCGCGCGCTTCGCCTCGGCGAGCGCGGCGAGCGAGACCACCGCGTCGAGGCCGGGCTTGCCGAGCGCGGTGAGCGCTTCCATGACGTCGGGCGCCGTGCCGCCGATCGCGACCGCGGCGGCGAGATCGGCGTATTGCCCGCGCGTGTCGATCACGCACGACTGGTAGCCGAGCGCGGCGGCTGCTTGCAGCAGCGCCTTCGCGACCGCGGTCTTGCCGCTTGCCCGCGCGCCGGCGACCACCATCGAGACGCCGGCTGCGGGAAGCGCCACCGGCTCGCCGCGCGCATCGCGCCCGAGGAGGAGCATGCGGCGCGGCACGCGCGGCGGCGAGCGCTCGAGGTCCGACTCGATCAGGTCCGCGACCACCTCGAGCACGCCCTCGCCGCGCGGCTCGCGCGTCACGCGGTCGGCCTTCTCCTTGAGCGTCTCGATGGCGTTCGCGACCGCGACCGAGTATTCGGCCGAATCGAGGAGCGCGTGGTCGTTCTCGGCGTCGCCCGCGGCGACGAGGTTGCGCGGCGAGAGCGCGAGCTCCTCGAGCGCCACGGCGAGCCCGCTCGCCTTGGTGACGCCGGCGGGGAGCACCATCACCGCGCCCTTGTTGAAGATCACCTGGCGCTCGAGGCCCAGCGCGCGGATCGCCTCGATCACGGCGGTCTCGTGCGGCACCACGGTCGCGACGATCGAACGGCCCACCGAGACCGGGATGCCGCGCGCGCGCAGCCGCTCGACGAGGGCCGCGGGCGGCGGATCGCCGAGCGCCTCGCGCTCGCCGCTTTGCGGCCGGTAGAGGAGCGCGCCGTTCTCCGCGATGACGCGATCGAAGAGCGCGATCTCGGGGAAGATGGCGAGCAGGTCCTCGAGCTCGCGTCCGGTCACGAGGAGGAGCTTGCGGCCGGTGGCGCGCAGGCGCGCGAGTCCGTCCACGACGTGCGGCGGCACCGCGCCGTCGTGCGCGAGGGTGCCGTCGTAATCGACGGCGAGCGCGGTGTAGCGCATTGAACCCCGGGCCTCCGCGACCGGTCTTTCGTGAACCACATCGCCGGGGGATGCCCTTGGGGAAGAACGCACGCTCCGCAACCCTCGGCATCGACATCGGCGGCACGAAGAGCCTCTACGCGCTCTTCGACGACAGGTTCGAGATCGTCGCGCAGGAAAAGTTGCGCACCCATCCGGACAAGGGCGGCGTGAAGGCGTTCACGCGCGACCTGCGCAAGACGGTGCGCTCGCTGGTGGAGGAAGCGCGGCGCCGCGGGCTCGCGTTGCGCGCGGTGGGCGTGGGATGCGCGGGCGACATCGACATGCGCGAAGGCGTGGTGCGCTCCTCGCCCAACATCGCGTTCCTCGACGACTATCCGTTCCGCGCGCGGCTGGAGAAGCTCACCGGCGCGAAGGTCTTCGTCGGCAACGACGTGCAGGCCGGGCTCTACGGCGAGCTCACGCTCGGCGTCGCGAAGAAGGCGCGGCACGTGATCGGCGTCTTCATCGGCACCGGCGTGGGCGGGGCGGTCGCGATCGACCGGCGCATCTACCTCGGCGCCTCCGGCCTCGCGGGCGACATCGGCAACTACGTGCTGCACGCCTCCGGCCAGCCGGAAGAGGCGGCGCGTCCCGAGATCCTCGACAACGTCGCGAGCCGCACCGCGATCGCGGGCGACGCGGCGGCGCTCGCCGCCAAGCGCTGGGCGCCGAAGCTGCGCGAGAAGGCCGGCACCGACGTCACCGACATCAAGAGCGGCGACCTCGCGGAGGCGATCCGCGGCGGCGACAAGGCGGTGGAGAAGCTGGTGAGGAGCCGCGCGCGCGTGGTGGGCGCCGCGATCTCCAACTTCGTCGACTTCCTCAATCCCGACATGGTGGTGCTGGGCGGGGGCCTGGTCGAGGCGATGCCGCGGCTCATCCGGCGCGAGATCGCGAAGGCGATCGAGGCGCACGCGACGCCGAAGGCCGCACGCGCGGCGCGCATCGCGGTGACGCGCCT
>JAICTR010000166.1 GCA_025936275.1 Burkholderiales bacterium | reverse complement strand
TCGTCGCTCGCCCAGCTCGCCACCGCGGCGATCGTCATTGCGCTGCTGTGGTTCGGCGCGAACCGCTTCACGTCGCGCGAAGCGCGCGCGTCGCAGGCGCCCCTCACGCGCGACGAATGGCAGCGCATCGCCGCGATCTTCATCCTCGGCTTCTTCGTGGTGTTCTTCTGGATGGGATTCGAGCAGGCGGGCGGCACGATGAACCTCTTCGCCGACCAGCAGACGCAGCGCAGCGTCTTCGGCTGGGAAATCCCGGCGTCCTATTTCCAGGCGATCAATCCGCTCGGCATCTTCGTGATGGGCCCGGGCATCGCGGCGATCTGGTTCAGGGTGGACCAGTCGCGCTTCGCGCTCTCGACACCCGCGAAGATGGCGCTCGGCCTCGCCTTCCTCGGGCTGGGCTTCGTGGTGATGGCGCTCGCGCAGGGGCGCGCGGATGCGATCGGCAAGGTCGGCCCGCAATGGCTCTTCTTCGTGTACGTGCTGCACACGATCGGCGAGCTCTGCCTCTCGCCGGTCGGGCTCTCGATGGTCACCAAGCTCGCGCCCGCGCGCGTCGCGGCGCTGATGATGGGCATCTGGTTCGTCGCCAATGCGGCCGCGAATTACCTCGCGGGCATCCTCGAGGAGCTGCTCAAGGGCTCGTCGATGCCGCTCTACTGGTTCCTCGTCGGCACCTCGTTAAGCGCGGCGATCGTGCTGCTGGTGCTCACGCCGGGCATCAAGTACCTGATGCACGGGAAGGGCTGAAGCTCTCCCTCCCCCTTGGGGGAAGGGCCGGGGAGAGGGTCACGTCGCAACTCTACCCTCACCCCGCCCTCTCCCAAGGGAGAGGGAGATCTTTGCTAAATCTCCACGACCAGCGTGCGATGACCCGTGCGGCAGCTCCCCACCTTCACGGTGAGCTTGCCTTTGCCTTCCGCGACCAGCGTCACGAATTTCTCGTGCACGTTGCCGCGCGTCCACGGCGCGAAGATGCTCATCCCGCTGTAGAGGCCCTGCCCCCAGCCGTCGAGGTGGCCGATCTCGATCGGCATCGCGGTGGGCGCGCCGAGCTGCATGCCGCCCTCGCATTCCGCGGTAAGGCGAAGCGGCTCCACGTGCGGCAGCTTCTTCGCCGAGCTCGGGCCGTAGGTGCCGAGGTAGCCGCGATTCACGATGCGCAGCTCGAGGCGCGTGAGGTGCGGGCCGAGCACGTCGCGCTTCACCACCTCGATGGAAACACGCGGCGCAAGCGCCGCGACGCGAAGGAACGCGGCGCTTTGCTGCGCGCATACTTCCGCGAGTTTCTCGAACGGCGGATTCGAGATTCCCACCAGCAGGTCGAGCCCGCCGACTTCCACCTCGCCCAGCTGCGGATGCCGCACCTTGCGCCACTTGCGAAACACCCGGCCCTGGTTCACCTCGCGGTCCCACTTCGCGAGCGCGATGAAATCCTTGCGCTCGAGGTGCGTGTAGTTGTCGACGAACGGCTTCTTCGGCTCGGCGCCGATCTGGCGGAAGATGTCCCAGAGCTCGACCGCGTAGGCGAAGGCGCCGCGTTGGTGATAGGCGTAATCGGTGAGGTCGCCCTTCAACGGCGTCTCGGGCTCGTAGAGGAACTCGTGGAAGCCGCTCACCGTGGGATAGCCGGTGAACTCCTTCGCCCATGCCTCCACCTGGCGGAAGACCGCGAGGTCGGCCTGGTCCATCTTGTGGTCGGGCTTGTCGCCGAGCGGGCGGATGAAGACGCCGCCGAAGGTGTGGAAGTTGATCCACGCGAAGATCTCGGGATGCTTCGCGGTGAAATCGAGGATCGCGCGCGTCTCGATCGCGCTGCCGGGATAGTGGCCCGCGCCCGCCTGCTCCGGCTCCGGCGCCCATTGGTACGGGAAGTTGCGGTTGAAGTCGTACTGGTTGTCGGAGAGGAAATACGGATCGGGAATGCGCCGCCCGTCGAAGTTGACGATGCGTCCCTCGGGATAGAGCTTGTAGTACGGCGGCGCATCCTCGGGCGTGCGCGGCACCATCACGCCGGGAAAGCCGGCGAGCTCCACCACCTCGCCGTCGTCGCACGCAACGCGCATGTACCCCATTCGCCCGTCGCCATCGACGTCGTGCGCCTCCCAGTACGCGTGTCCCTTGTTGCAGCGCGCGTCCACCGGGCTCGAGCGGATGTAGCGGCCGGTCTTCATCACCGCCTCCGCGCCGTCGGGCGAGATGCGCGGCACCACGTAGAAGAGCGTGTCCTTCAGCGCCTCGATCATGTGCGCGGGAAGCGCCGGCGGGGGATCGCCCAGGTGCAACTTGATCATGTCCTCGGCGATCGCGAGCGCGGCGCTCGAGCCGCAGAGCTCCGACGCGTGCATGTTGCCGTCGACCCACGCCGCGGGACGGATGTCGTCCGGATCGCGGCCGACGGTGAGCATCGGGATGTCGCGCCCTTCCGCGGTGGTGCCGAGGGACGTGAGCCGCACGAATTGCGGGTGCCGCTCCGCCCATTCGCGCAGCTGGCGCATGAGCTCGGCGTAATCGAGGTAGCGGGATCGGAACATGCGCGGATGATAGAGGAAATCGGGGACAGACCCCATTTTCCGGAGGGAAGTCCGCTTCCCCGGCCCGCGGGAAATGGGGTCTGTCCCCGATTTCCTTAGAATCCATCCCATGAAGACGCGATTCACGGAAGCGTTCGGCGTGCGGCATCCGATCGTCTGCGCGCCGATGGCGTACATCACGGGCGGCAAGCTCGCGGCGGCGGTGTCGCGCGCGGGCGCGCTCGGCCTGCTCGCGGGCGGCTATGCGGGAACCGTCGGCGGCGAGCCGGAGCTGCGCGCCGAAGTGTTGCATGCCGAAGGCGAGCGCATCGGCGTGGGCTTCATCACCTGGGCGCTGGCGAAGGCGCCGGAGATGCTCGACGTCGCGCTCTCGCTCTCGCCCGCGTGCCTGTTCCTCTCCTTCGGCGATCCGCGCCCCTTCGCGTCGAAGATCCACGCCGCGAACGTGAAGCTGGTGTGCCAGGTGCAGACGATGGCGCATGTCGAGCAGGCGATCGAGGCGGGCGCCGCGGCGATCGTGGCGCAAGGCAGCGAGGCGGGCGGCCACGGCGGCGCGCGCTCGACTCTCCCCTTCGTGCCCGAGGTCGCGGACCATCTCGCGCGCCGCGCGCCCGGCACGGTCCTCCTTGCCGCGGGCGGCATCGCGGACGGGCGCGGGCTCGCCGCGGCGCTGATGCTCGGCGCCGAGGGCGTCGTGCTCGGCACGCGCTTCTGGTCCACGCTCGAGGCGCTCACGCCGCCGGCGATGGTCGAGCGCGGCATCGGCGCGAGCGGCGACGATACCGTGCGCACGAAGGCGATCGATCCGCTGCGCGGCGTGCCGTGGCCCGCGGAGTTCTCCTTCCGGGTGCTCACGAACGAGCTCACCGACCAATGGGCCGCGCGCGAGGAAGAGGCGATGCGCAGCTTCGGGGCGCTGGCAGGCGATTACGCGGATGCGCGCAATCGCGGCGATCTCTCGATCGTGGTCACGGTCGCGGGAGAAGCGATCGGGCTGGTGCGCGACCGGCCGACCGCGGCGAGCGTCGTGGAATCGATGGTCTCCGAGGCCGAGCGCCTCCTCGCGGGAGGAAGCGCCTGAAGACGCTCGCGGTGCTGTGGCTCGCGGGCCTGTGCCTGCGCCTTACCGTCCTCGCCATCCCGCCGGTGATCCCGATGCTGCACGAGAGCCTCGCGCTTTCGCAGGCCGAGGTCGGCGCGCTCACCAGCCTGCCGGTGCTGCTGCTCTCGTTCGCCGCGATTCCCGGCTCGTTCCTCATCGCGCGCTTCGGCGCCGCGCGCGTGATGGTCGGCGGCATCGTGCTCGCGGGCGTCGCGGGGGCGCTGCGCGGCGCGGCGATCGATGCGACGACACTCTTCGCCGCGACCTTCGCGATGGGCATCGGCATCGCGGTGATGCAGCCGGCGTTTCCCTCGATCGTGCGCGAATGGACGCCGCGGCGCGTGGCGCTCGCGACCGCGGTGTACTCGAACGGGCTGCTGGTGGGCGAGGCGATCAGCGCGTCGCTCACGATTCCGCTGGTGCTGCCACTCGTCGGGGGCAACTGGCGCACGAGCCTCGTCGCGTGGTCGTTGCCGGTGTTCGCGATCGCGGCGATCACGGCGTGGCATGCGCGAGCGCATTCGCGGCGCGGCGACGGGCGAAGCGCGCGCGGCGGCACATGGTGGCCCGACTGGCGATCGCCGCTCACGTGGCGGCTGGGTCTCATCGCCGGCGGATGCTCGAGCCTCTACTTCGCGGCGAACGCGTTCCTGCCGGATTACCTGCGCCAACTCGGGCGCGCCGAGCTGATCGGCGCCGCGCTCTCCGCGATCAACTGGGTGCAGATTCCGGCCTCCCTCCTGCTGCTCGCGTTCTCGAGCCGCCTCATGCCGCGGCGCTGGCCACTGGTGGCGGCCGGGGCGCTCGCGACGATCGCGATGATCGGCATCGCGGCGAGCGACGGGCCGGGCGTCGTGATCTGGTCCGGAGTGATCGGCTTCTGCACCGCCTTCATCCTCATCCTCTCGCTCGCGCTTCCGCCGATGCTCGTGGACGCGGCGCACGTGCACAGCGTTTCCGCGGCGGTCTTCGCGATCGGCTATCTCTGCGCGGTGGTGATGCCGGTGCTGGGCGGATTCGCGTGGGACGTGACCGGCATCCCGTGGAGCGCGTTCGTGCCCGCGGGCGCATTCGGCATCGTGATCGTGGCGCTCGCGATGGGGCTCGATCTCTCGCGGAAGGATGGATTGCCGCTGGAGCCTGCCCTCGAGCGATCGAATCGAGGGCCGCAGTGATGCGAAAGCGGGAAATGACGAGTCTCCCTTTTCGGCGAAAAACGCGCCACAATGGCATCGCAACTTCCACGGAGGCCATGATGCTCACACGATCCCTCGCCGTCACGACGGCGGTCCTCGCGCTCGGTGCCGGCGCGTACTCGACGCAGGCGGCAGCGCAATGCGACCCGGTCCCGGGCATGGTGATCGGCGGCGGCATCGGTGCGGCCATCGGCAACGCCCCGGGCGCCGCGGTGGGCGCCATCATCGGCTCGGCGATCTCCTCGAGCGGCCCGTGCTACTACGGCCGCTACGATGGCGCGTACTACGCGCCGCGCTATTACGCGCCACCGCCGGCGGCCGCCTACTACGCTCCGCCGCCCGTCGCGTACTACGAGCCGGCGCCGGTGTACTACGGGCCCGCTTACTACGGTCCCACCGTGGTGTATCGCTCGTATCCGCGCTATGCCTACGGCTACGGGCATCGCCACTACGACTACGGCCGGCATTACGTCGGGCACGGCTTCCGCGGCCATGACGGCGGACATCGCCATCACGGCGGGCACCACCGCTAGCCGGCGCGCTTCGCCCTTTCCGCGAGATAACGCTCGGTCGCGTCGCGGCCCACGGCGATGGCGCCCACCACGGCGCCCGCCGCATCCTTCAGCATCCCGAAGCTGAAGTCCACGTAGAGCTTGCGCCCGTCCTTGTGCACGGCGCGCGTCGTCATGACGCGCCCCGTGTACTTGGTGGTGCCGCTCGCGAGCGAGCGGTTGAATCCGTCCCAGTGCGCCTGGCGCAGGTGCTCGGGGATGATCACGTCGAGGCTGCGGCCCAGCACTTCCTTCGCGGAATGCCCGAAGAGTGCTTCCGAAGCGCGGTTCCACGCGGTGATGAGGCCCTCGCGGTCGGCGAGGATCACCGAGACGGGCAATTGCTCGACGAGCGCTTTGTAGCCCGCGCCGAGCGCCCGTTCCTGCTGCTGCATGTTTCGACCCTTCCAAAGGAAAACGGCCCGGGGAGGCTTCCCCGGGCCGCCATGACACCACCTTACATCACTTCAGCTTGACGTCGATCAGCTGCGCCTGGTCCTTGCCGCTCGGGTTGTCGAGCGAAACCGACATCAGGCCGAGCGCCGGCGTCTGCTCCCATTCGGCGGAGTCGATCGCCACCGTGTTGCTCGTGTCGGAGCCGTCCGGCGCGACGGCCGCGAAGCCGCCGGTGCTGATCGCGCTGTGCCACGCGTTGTAGCGCGCGGTTCCCGCCACCTCGTCCACGCCGCCGTTCACGAGGTCGAAGCCGACCGCGTGATAGGTGAAGCGCGGGTTCGCCGCCGAGAGGCACGGCTCGCCGGTGCGGCAGAGCTGCCGCGTGAGGATCGGCAGCTCCGCGACCGACCCGTCGGTCGGTGCGGTCGCGAGGAAGAGCGCCGTGGCGCCCGCGGAACGCGTGCTGAACACGAACGACGCCATCTGGCCGTTGAAGTCGCCGGCCGTCACCGCGCCGAGGTCCACGCCCACGACGATGTAGTCGTCCACGCCGTCGCCATCCACGTCGAGGGAGATGTCGAACTCGTTCGAGGACGGGTTGGACCAGCGGTCGTACGTGTTCACCGCGAAGACGATGAACTGCTCCGTCGCGGAGAACGGGAACGACTGCACGCCGACGGCACGGATGTCGTTCGTCGCGCTTCTCGCCCCATCCGGCCGCGTGCCGTTCGCGTCGTCGTTGTCCGCGAGGCCCCAGGCGTAGAAGTCCGCCGTTCCGCCGATCGTCCCGTTGCGATTGGTGACCGTCGCAAGGGCCACGGGATTGACGCCGGAAAGCTTGCCGAGGGTCGTGGACACGCTGGAGCGCGAGCGTGGCACCAGGTAGTACGGAACGCGCAGCGCGATGCCGCCGTTGTCCGCGGCGCTCACGGGTGTGAACTCGACGAGTCCCGCCACTTCGCGGAACGC
>JAICTR010000146.1 GCA_025936275.1 Burkholderiales bacterium | reverse complement strand
GGTGAAGGGCATGGCGGCCGATGGCGTTCCGTACACCGGATTTCTCTACGCGGGGCTCATGATCGACCGCGAGGGCGCGCCGCGGGTGGTCGAATTCAATTGCCGGCTCGGCGATCCCGAGACGCAGCCCATCCTCGTGCGGTTGAAGAGCGATTTCTTCGAGCTCGTGGAGCACGGCATCGCGGGCACGCTCGATTCGATCGAGGCGCAGTGGGATCGGCGCGCGGCGCTCGGCGTCGTGCTCGCGGCGGCCGGCTATCCCGAGTCGCCGCGCAAGGGCGACGAGATCCACGGCCTGCCGGACGATGGCGAGGACTTCCACGTCTTCCATGCGGGCACCGAGGAGAAGGACGGCAAGGTCCTCACCAGTGGCGGGCGCGTGCTGTGCGTGACCGCGCTCGGCGACAAGGTGAAGATCGCCGCGGAGCGCGCCTACGAAGTGGCGGAGAAGATCCGCTTCGACGGCATGCAGTTCCGGACCGACATCGGCCATCGGGCATTCAACCGGAGATAAGGTCGATGGAGCCGGTGCGGGGCGTCATCTTCGACCTGTTCCATACCCTCACCGCGCGCGAGTCGGAGTGGTCGGAGTTGCCATCGACCTGCGAGCTGCTCGGAATCGATCGCGTGGACTGGGATCGCGTGCTCCTCGAATCTTCACGCTGGCGGCTCGTGGGCGAGGTGCGAGACCCGCGTGAGATCGTGGAGCGGCTCGCGCGTCATCTCATCCCCGGGATCGAGGAAGAGCGCCTCGCGAAGGTGCTGGAGATGCGCACGCGGCGCTTTGCGGACATCCTCGCGCGGATTCCCGCGACCAGCACGCGCACGCTGGACAGCTTGCGCCGTGCGGGAATGAAGCTCGCGCTGCTCAGCAACGCCGACGCGCTCGAGATCGGCGCCTATGCCGATTCATGCCTCGCGCGGCGCTTCGACGTGGAGGTTTTCTCCTGCGACGTCGGATGCGCGAAGCCGGAGCCGGAAATCTACGCGCTTTGCCTCGAGCGCCTGGGCCTCGCGCCGCACGAATGCATCTTCGTCGGCGACGGCGGTTCCGACGAGCTGCGCGGAGCGAAGGCCGCCGGCCTGCGGACCGTCTTCATGTCGGGCGCGATCGAGGAGCTGTGGCCGGAACGGGTGGCTGCGCGCCGCGCGCTGGCCGATCACCACATCCGCAGCATTCCCGAGGTTCTGGGCTGGCTCGGCGTCGATGCCTCGGAGGAGTTGGCGTGATGGACAGGCTTGCCGTTCGCGCCTATCTCCTGGATCTGCAGCAGCGCATCGTCGAGCGCATGGAAGCGCTCGACGGCAAGCGCTTCCTGCACGACGAATGGAAGCGTCCGGAGGGCGGCGGCGGCATCTCGCGGATCCTCGAAGGCGGCGAGCTCCTCGAGCGCGCGGGCGTGGGCTTCTCGCACGTGACCGGCGAGCAGCTTCCGCCTTCGGCCACGGCGCATCGCGCGGAGATCGCGGGGCGCGCGTGGGAGGCGATGGGCGTCTCGCTGGTGTTCCATCCGCGCAATCCGTATGTGCCGACGGTGCACATGAACGTGAGGTTCTTCACGACGCGGGGACCCTCTCCCCGGCCCTCTGAAGCCGAATCGCCCCAACAAGTTGGGGACCCCCGGGGGGAGGGAGAAGATGTGTGGTGGTTCGGCGGCGGGATGGATCTCACGCCGTACTATCCGTTCGAGGAAGATTGCGTGCACTTCCATCGCATGAATCGCGATGCGCTCGCGCCTTTCCCCGGTTTGCACGAGCGCTTCAAGAAGGCGTGCGACGACTATTTCTACCTCAAGCACCGCGGCGAGCCGCGTGGCATCGGCGGCACTTTCTTCGACGACTTCGACGAGCTGGGCTTCGAGAAGAGCTTCGCCGTGATGCGTGCGACGGGCGATGCGTTCCTGCCGGCGTACGTGCCGATCGTCGAGCGGCGCCGCGCCGCGGCATACGGCGAGCGCGAGCGCGATTTCCAGGCGTACCGGCGCGGCCGCTACGTCGAGTTCAACCTGGTGTGGGATCGCGGCACGCACTTCGGGCTGCAATCGGGCGGGCGCGCGGAATCGATCCTCATGTCGCTGCCGCCGCTCGCGAGCTGGCGCTACGACTGGAAGCCCGAGCCCGGCACGCCCGAGGCGCGGCTCCTCGAGGTGCTGATCCCGCCGCGCGATTGGGCCGCGCGATGAGCGAGCGCCCGCGCCGCCAGCGCCTCGCGAGCCGCGAGGCCTTTCGCCGCCGGCTGATCGGCACGGGAACCCTCGGCCTGGTGCTGATCGCGATCTCGCTCGCGATCGGCGTGGCGGGCTACGCCGCGACCGAGCACCTCGGCTTGCTCGACGCGTTCCTGGACGCCTCGATGATCCTCTCCGGCATGGGACCGGTGCACGAGCCGAAGACCGAGGCCGGCAAGCTCTTCGCCGGGCTCTACGCGCTCTACAGCGGCTTCGCGGTGCTCGGCATCGCGGCGATCGTCTTCGCGCCGGTGGTGCACCGGCTCTTCCACCGCTTCCACATCGCCGATACCGACGAGGACCCGCGCAGCTAGGCGGCGCCTTCCATCAGCAGCAGCCGTCCCTTGCTCGCGGCCTGGCGCATCGCCTTGGGCTTCTCGTAGTCGGGCGACGACCACCAGTTGCGCGCCGCCTCCATGGTCGGAAACTCCAGCACCACACGGCGCAGCTTCGGCCAATCGCCCTCCAGCGCTTCGTTCGCGCCGCCGCGAACGAGGAACCGCCCGCCGTATTTCGCGATCGTAGCGGGGACCTGCTTGGTATATTCGCCGTAGCCTGCGGCGTCGGTGATCTCGATTTCTCCCAGGACGTAGGCCGCCATCTTCCCTCCACGAATGATTCGATCCGACCGGGAATCCTAGCAAATGACCGCCCTGCACATCGTTCCGCGCATTCGCGAGCTGGGAGACGGCTTCCAGGTGCGGCGCGCGCTGCCCTCGGCGCAACGGCGCAGCGTCGGCCCGTTCGTGTTCTTCGACCAGATGGGGCCGGTGCGGCTCGAGCCGGGCCATGGGCTCGACGTGCGCCCGCATCCGCACATCGGCCTCGCCACGGTCACGTATCTCTTCGAGGGCGAGATCCTGCATCGCGACAGCCTCGGCAGCGTGCAGCCGATCCGCCCCGGCGAGGTGAACTGGATGACCGCGGGGCGCGGCATCGTGCATTCGGAGCGCACCGCGCCGGAGCTGCGCGCCGCCGGGCCGCGGCTTTCCGGCTTGCAGGTGTGGGTGGGATTGCCGCGCGAGGACGAGGAGACGGAGCCCGAGTTCGCGCACCACGAGGGCTTGCCGGTGATGGAGGACAACGGCGTCACGGTGCGCTGCATCCTCGGCGACGTGCTCGGCATGTCGTCGCCGGTCGCCACGCGCTCGCCGACGCTCTATGCGGACATCTCGCTCACCGCGGGCCGGCGCATCGCGCTGCCTTCCGAGCCCGACGAGCGCGCGATCTACATCGTGGAAGGCATCGTCGAGATCGCCGGCCGCACTTACGGCGTGGGCGAGATGCTGGTGTTCGAGACCGGCGTTGAAGTGCTCGTCGCGAGCCACACGGGCGCGCGCTTCATGGCGTTCGGCGGCGCGCCCCTCGACGGCCCGCGCTTCGTGTGGTGGAACTTCGTCTCCAGCCGCGAGGACCGCATCCGCCAGGCCGCGGAAGATTGGCGCACCGGGCGCTTTCCCGCGGTGCCCGGGGAGACGGAGTTCATCCCGCTGCCGGACAAGGCGCCGGGCGTGGTGAGCTATCCGTGAATGGATTCCCGCTTTCGCGGGACTGACGGTTCGCTACGAGCGATCGTAAGCCTCGCGCACGGCTTGCGCGCCATGGGCGCGCTCGAGCTTGCGCACGGTGAAGTGCGCGCGCGCCATGTCCTGGTAATGCCCGATGAACACCGTGTTCACGAGCGCGCCGCCCGCGGCACCGAGGATCGGCACCGCCTGCGCCGCGGCCTTCTCGGAAACGACGATGCCGAAACGCGCGGCGATGAGGGAGATGAGGCGCACCAGCGCCGGCCCGCCGCCTTTCGCGAGTCCTTTCTGCGCGAGGTGCTTCGAGGCCTCGGTGACCGCCGCCGCGAGCGCCGAGCGGACCGCGAAGTAGCCGGATTCCGCGGGATCGTCGCGCTTGTCGCGGGGACTGCCGAGCGCGAAGACGGTGAGGCACGCGAGCCGCGTGTCCACCTCGCGCGGATCCTCGCCGTGCGCCGCGGCGATGTCGGCGATGGAGCGCAGCATCAACGTGGTCGAGACCGGCAGCTCGATCGCGAGCGCCGGCAACCCGAACGCTCCGCCCGCCGCACCCGACACGGCCGCGGCGATGCGATGCCAGCCGTCGCGGGATGAAGTCCCGCGCCGCGCGCCGAGCGTCTTCACCGCCATCTCCAGCGCCTTGTTGAGCGCGGTCTCGGTGGCGGAGTGCACGGTGGACTGCAGGCGCGCGGGCAGCATCTTCATGCCCTTTTCCACCGGCGATCCGGCGAGGGCCGAGAGCTTGGCGGCGATGCCGGGGTTCTCGAGCGCCTGCTTCGCTCGCTTCAGCTCTTCGAGCTCGTGCTTTGTAAGGGCCATGGCGAAACCGCGGATAAACACGGGGGAACCACAGATGAACACGGATGAACACAGATGAGCTTCATGATTCATCAGATTCGAGGCTCGTTCGAACGTTCGAGAAAGCCCTGCCACTTGTCGTTCGCGATAACCATCTGTGTTCATCCATGTTCATCTGTGGTTCCTTGCTTTTCTCACTCTCCGAGATAAGCCTCCCGCACCCGCGGATCGTGCAGCAGGGATGAAGCGGGCCCGGAGAGCGTCACGAGGCCGCCCTCGAGCACATACGCCCGGTCGCTGGTCTCGAGCGCCAGGCGTGCGTTCTGCTCCACGAGGAGGAGCGTCACGCCTTCCTTCGCGATGGTGCGGATCACCTCGAAGATCTTTTCCACCATGAGGGGCGCCAAGCCCATGCTCGGCTCGTCGAGGAGCAGGAGCTTGGGGCGGCTCATGAGGGCGCGGGCGATGGCGAGCATCTGCTGCTCGCCGCCTGAAAGCGTTCCCGCGGTCTGCCTGCGGCGCTCGGCGAGGCGCGGGAAGAGCTGGAACGCGTGGTCGATATCGGCGCGCACCGCCGCGCGATCCTTGCGCGCGTAGGCGCCCATCGCGAGGTTCTCCTCGATGGTGAGCTGCGGGAAGACGCCGCGTCCCTCCGGCACCAGCGCGAGGCCGCGGCGCGCGATCTCGTGCACGCGCAGGCGCCCGAGGTCCTCCCCCGCGTAGCGAACACGTCCCGCCGCCGCGCGGACCAGCCCGGTGATCGCACGCAACGTGGTGGTCTTCCCCGCGCCGTTCGCGCCGATGAGGCATACCGTCTCGCCGCTTTCGACCGCGAGGTCGATGCCCTTTACCGCACGGATGCCGCCATACGCCACCTCGAGCTTCTCCAGCGCGAGGAGGGTCACGGCTCGCCTTCCTCGCGCGGCTTCCCGAGGTAGGCCGCGATGACGCGCGGGTCCTTCTGGATTTCCTTCGGCACGCCCTCGGCGATCTTGCGCCCATAGTCGAGCACCAGCACGCGATCGCACAGGCCCATCACCAGGCGCACGTCGTGCTCGATGAGGAGGATGGTGACGCCATCGGCGCGGATCGATTCGAGGAGCTTCCTCAGCTCCACCTTTTCCGTGGCGTTCATGCCCGCTGCCGGCTCATCGAGCGCGAGGAGGCGCGGCTCGGTGGCGAGCGCCCGCGCGATCTCCAGGCGCCGCTGGTCGCCGTAGGAAAGGTGGCGCGCGAGCTCGTTGCCGCGCTGCGCGATGCCGACGTAGCGCAAGAGCTCGTGCGCACGCCGCTCGATCGCGGCTTCCTCGGCGCGCGTGCCGGCATTGCGCAGGATCGCGCCGACCACGCCCGCATGCGTGCGCACATGGCGCCCGATCATGACGTTTTCCACGGCGGAGAGGTTCGCGAACAGGCGGATGTTCTGGAAGGTGCGCGCGATGCCGAGCGTCGCGATGCGATCGGGCGTCGGATCCTCGAGCGCCTCGCCGCGGAAGCGCACGCGGCCCTCGTCCTGCCGATAGATGCCCGTGAGCACGTTGAAGAGCGTGGTCTTGCCCGCGCCGTTCGGGCCGATGAGGCCGTAGATCTCGCCCGCTGCGATCGAGAAGCTCACGTCCGAGAGCGCGGTGAGGCCGCCGAAGCGCTTGCCGATCCCCTTGACCTCGAGGATCGGCGCCTTGCCCGCGCTCGCGATCGGCTCAGAGCTCATCTTGCGGTGCGGCGAGCTCGCGCTTGCGCACGGCCGAAGGAAGAATGCCCGCGGGACGGAACAGCATCATCACCACCATCGCGAGGCCGAAGAGGAGCATGCGGATGACTTCCGGGTCCATCGCGCGGCCGAAGAGCCAGCGCTGCACCGGCTCGACCGTGTAGCGAAGGATCTCTGGCACGAAGGTGAGGAGCACCGCGCCGAGGACGACGCCCCAGATGTTGCCCATGCCGCCCAGCACCACCATCGAGAGCACCATCACGCTTTGCGTGAGGACGAAGCTCTCCGGGCTGATGAACCCCTGGATCGCCGAGAACATGCCGCCCGCGACGCCGCCGAACGACGCGCCCATCGCGAAGGCGAGGAGCTTCATGTTGCGCGTGTTGATGCCCATGGAGCGCGCGGCGAGCTCGTCCTCGCGGATCGCCTCCCACGCGCGGCCGATGCGCGAGTCCTGCAGGCGCAGGTTCACGACGATCACGAGCACCAGCACCGCGAGGAGGAAGTAGTAGTACTTGATGGTGCCGGAGAAATCGAGCGGTCCGAGGTGCGAGCGCGAGCCGAAATCGATGCCCGCGACGTGGATCGAATCGATCGACCAGATGCCCTTGGGGCCGTTGGTGAGGTTGAACGGCTCCGAGAGGTTGTTGAGGAAAATCCGGATGATCTCCCCGAAGCCGAGCGTGACGATGGCGAGGTAATCGCCGCGCAGCTTGAGCGTGGGCGCGCCGAGCAGCACGCCGAAGAGGCACGCCACCGCAGCGCCGATGGGAAGGATGGCCCACCACGGCCAATGCAGGTTGAAGTGCGGCGAGGCGAGGAGGGCATAGACATACGCGCCCACCGCATAGAAGGCGATGTAGCC
>JAICTR010000075.1 GCA_025936275.1 Burkholderiales bacterium | reverse complement strand
CGGTGGCGAGGCGCTCGATCTGCCACAGGCCGTGCGTGATCTGCGCGCGCTCCTGCGCGCGTTCCGCGAGCACGTGCAGGCCTTCCTCCGCGCCCAGCGCGAGCCGCGCCTGGTCGATCGACGCGCGCAGCTCGCACGCGGGATCGGCCACCAGGAATTCGTGCACGCGCGCCGGGTAGTCGGGATGCGCTTCCACCAGCGCCTTGCCCGCCGCATCCATCAGCGCGAAGCGGTCCGCGGAAAAGCTCACCGCGCCCTCGTGGTAGACGAACACGTCGGCGGCGAGCACGTTGCGCCGGCCCGCCTTCAGCGCGCGCATGCAGAAGTCGTTTTCCTCGCCGTAGCCGCGGCCGAAGCGTTCCGCGTCGAAGAGGCCGAGCGCCTCGAGCGCGTCGCGCCGGATGTACATGCAGAAGCCCACGGCGGTGGGGATGTCGATGCAGCGTCCGGCGTTGGCCCGCGCGAACAGGCGGTCGAGGCCGCCGAGCCCCAGCATGCCGGGCAGCTTCCCGGTCCATCCTTCGAAGGGATAGGAGCAGATAGTCGCGTTGTTGGAGAACGGGGTCGCGGTCGCGATGTCGCGCGCGCCGTGGGCGCAGGCGCGCAGCCGGTCGAGCCAGTCGTTGGCGACCTCGGTATCGCTGTTGAGCAGCACCACGTCGCGGTCCCCGTGCAGCGACATGCCGCGGTTCACGGAACGCACGAAGCCGAGGTTCGACGCGTTGCGCAGCAGCGTCACGCGCCCCGCCGCGGCGAGCGCATCGAGATAAGCGCGGATGTCGGCGTCCGGCGAGGCGTCGTCGATGACCACCGCCTCGAACGGCGTGCGCTGCGCGCTCGCGAGCACGCTCTCGATGCAGCGGCGTGTTTCGGCGAACCCCTTGTACACGGGGATGACGACGTCGATCACGCGTGCCTCCGCCGGATCGGCCGCCGGATGCGCCGCGCGATGCCGGCGAGCCCTTCGCGGCGCAGCAGCCGCACGAGGCGCGTGCGCAGCGACCGGCCGGTGCGCGGCGCGAACATCAGCAGCCCGAGCTTCACCGCGGTGAGCGGCCCCACCGAGGTCTGTCCCGGCCACGGCGCGTACTTCGCCGAGCCGCCGTCCTTGCCGAAGAACTGCGGAAAGCGCAGCCGTCCTTCGGTGCGGCACCAGTCGGGAAGCGAGAGCCGCTCGGTGCCCGCTTCGTACGGGTCGGGAAAGGCGGACTGCAGGTCCTTGTTCTCGCGGTAGAGCCATCGATGGTGCGGCTGGATCGGCGTTCCGTCGCTGAAGCGGCCGTAAGCCCACGGCCACTGGTTCACCGGATCGCCGCGCGCCGCCGTGGTCTCGCGCTCGTACCAGCCGATCAGCTCCTGCACCGCGGCGTTGCCCGACGCGTTCTTCACTGCCATGACGCGGTGCGCACCGCTGTCGAAGCCGGTGAAGTGGTAGAACGCGAGCGGCTCGCCGTCGACGCGGAAGCCCGTCGCGAGGTCGCCCTCGAGGCGGCGCGTGGTGAGGTTCCAGGTGGCGACGTTGTGGCGCGAGGACTTGAGGATCCGCACGCCGTCGAAGAACACCGGCGCGAGGTCGATCCACTTCTGGTCGGTGAAGAGGCCGTTGTGCGGCTCGGCGCGGCACAGGCGATAGGTGCGGTCGGCCCACCAGTCGGCGAAGCGCCGCCCCTCCTCGGTGTTGCGCACGCCGATGAAGCCGAGGTTGAAGACGCCCATGCGCAGGCTGGTCACCTCGTTGTCGACGATCGCCTCGAGCGTCGCCTCGGGCTTGTTCTGGTGCGGCGTGATGGCGACGTTCGCCGAGTCGAGCGCGTCGAGGATGTCGTCCACGCGCGAGAAGAGCACCATGTCGGGGTCGAAATAGAGCACCTTCCCGCAGCCGGGCTCGTCGAGCAGCCGCCGCAGCGCGAACGGCTTGATGGCGGTGGAGAGCTCGACGATGTTGTGCATGAAGCTCCACGGCCGCCAGTGGGGGATGCCCAGGTCGCGCATCTCGAGTATCGAGTCGAAATCCTCGCCCGCGCGCAGCCATGCCGGCCGCTCGTCGGCGAGCGCGAGGTGGATCGCCGCCTCCGGATGGTGCCTGCGGATCGAGGCGCACAGCATGCGCACCTTGGGAAGGTAGTTGACCGCGGCACTGGTGAAGACGTGGAGCGAGGCAGGCATCGGGTGGCGCTTTCTATGCGACCGAGGCGCTGGGCCGCTCGATCTGGCGATGGAAATCGAGCAGCGCGGCGAGCGCCGCTTCGGCGCTCACTTCGTCGCACAGGCGCGCCATCGGGTACTGGCGCAGGCGCTCCCCGGGCGCGCCGAGGTCGAAGGCGACCACCGGAAGGCGCAGCGCCACCATCTCGGCCACCACGTAGGAGAACGTCTCGGGCCAGATGGACGGAAAGAACAGCATGTTGATGCCGTGCTCCTCGATGAGGTCGACGAGCTCCTCGCGGCGGTAGGCGCCGCTCACGCGCAGGCGGTCGGAGCGGTAGGCGACGTTGAGGGTACCCAGCACGACCACGCGCGCGTCGATGCCGTCGCGCTCGATGAGCGACACCATGTCGCGCACGATCCATGCGCCCTTCTGCGGGCTGATCTCGCCGATCACGCCGATCACCAGCGGGCCGCGCGCCGCGCGCGGCAAACGCGCAGGAACGTAATCGGGCTTGTGCGGCACCACCGCGATGCGTGCGAGGTCGAGCGTCGGGTACGCGCGCAGCAGGTGCGAGCGCGTGGACTCCGAGAAGCAGCGGATCTCGTCGGCGGCCTGCAGGCAGCGTCCCCAGAGCGCGCGCCAGGGCCCGATCTCGGTGGGCGGCGAGAGCGCCACGTAGCTCGCCGGGTGGCGGCGCAGGCATTCGGCGCAGCGCGAGATCTCGGGAATGCCGCAATAGCGCCCGTCGGCATCGAGCAGCACGAAGGACGGGCAGATCGAGAAGTAGTCGTGCGCCGTGACGGTGAGGCGGCTCGCCGGAAATTCCGCGCGCATGCGCGCGAGCCACTCGGCGAGCAGCAGCGGCTCGTCGAAGGAGACCGGGCTGTTCACGAACAGCTCTGTCGACGGCATCTTCTCGAGGATGCGCTCGAGCGCCAGGAATGTGGAGATGCGGAATACCGAGCTTTCCGCGCCGGGCTCGTGGACATGCAGCCGGTACTCGAGCATCGGCAGGTTGTAGGTGCAGAGGAGCACCGCCTCGCCCCTGCCATTGCGTTCGGCGACGATGTTGCGGCAATACTGGTTCGCCCCCCCGCCCATGTTGTGGTCGAAGACGATCGAGAGGCCGCGATGCCGGCGCAGCGCCGCGATCAGCGCCTCGACCACACCGATGTCGTCGAGCGAGGGCGCGACGTAGGTCTGCGTCTTGGCGCGCCGCACGATGCCCGCGATGTCGCCGCGCTTGAGCCGCCTCCATACCGCGTGCGCCACCCAGGCGGCGAGGCGCCAGCGGCGCCGCTTCGCATAGCGGGTCTCGACCACGTGGGTCACGTCCACGCGTTCGCGACGGCCGTCCTGGAGCTCGACGTCGAGCCACGCGCGCAAAGGAGTCCGCTCGGGAATGTAGCCCGTCACGACGAAGCCCGAGGCCGCCGCGTTCACGAGGTCCGGATAGGCGTCTTCCACGTCGTGGCGCGAGAGCCCGATGCCCGCCTGGAGCCGGCGCTTCCAGCCTTCGCCCTCGAGCTCCAGGTGCACCGACGCGATCTCGCGCTCCGCGTGCGCGGCCCAGCCCCAACCGAATAGCCGCCGGCCGCTCACCACCAGGCGGTCGATGGAGTGGCGGATGGCGGGGCCGGGAATGGAGGCCGGGAGGGGCGGGGAGGAGGTCAAGGCAGCGGGTGCGCGGGAACGCGTGCGCAAAAATGCACCATTTTACCCGCCGCGACGCGCGATCCCCGTATTACGCCGATTCGGATCGCGCGGGCGAGGATCGGCCCGGCCGTCGCGCGAGGCTCATGAACGGCTTCTCGAACCAGCGCCACGAGACGCCGGCGGCGACCACGGTGAGGAAGACCACCCACGCGGCCGCCTCCACCTGCTTCATGCCGAGAACATGGATCACGTACTCCACCGCGAACAGGTGCCAGAGGTAAATGCCGTAGCTCACGTCGCCGAGGTAATCGAAGGGGCGCAGCCACCGGCGTCCGATCACCTGCGGCAGGCGGATCGCCGCGGCGAGCACGCAGAGCAGGAACGACGCGAGCGCCGTGCGCCAGAAGATCACCATGCCGGGATCGTTCCAGTACATCGCGCGGGGCCAGTACAGGGCCATGCTGGCGTAGCCTAGCGCCGCGGCGGCCGCGAGCCACGCGAGCGCTTCTCCACGCGCCACCCGCGGGCGATCGAGCAGCAGCTTCGCGAGCACGACGCCGGCGCCGAATTCGTCGAGCGTGCCCGGTAGTTGCGTGATGCGCATGAAGAGAATCCAGCTCCCGGCATGGGCGAAGAGGACGTACATCGCCGCGCGCCAGGCCCACGACACCGCGATCGCGTAGAGCGCGATTCGCCACGCGGGCGTGCGTTCGATCCAGCCGGCGAGGAGCGCGATCGCCAGGTAGAACTGCATCTCGATCGCGAGCGTCCAGTTGACGCCGTCGAGCGCGCCGTGCGTGCCGATGAAGAACGAATGCGTGAACGTCGCATGCGTGAGGAGTTGCCATCCCCACGCCCGGGCCGGCGCCGCGAAGAATCCCGGCTCCATGACCGCGATCCAGATCGCGATCGTAAGGAAGTAGAGCGGGACGATGCGCGTGAGGCGCCGCGCCCAATAGCGCCTCGCGAACGTGCTCGGATCGCTCGAGCGCAGCGCCAACGCGTTGTACGTGATCACGAACCCGCTGATCACGAAGAAAAGGTCCACGCCGATCCAGCCGATGCGGAAAGTGACGAGCGGTCCCTCGGTCGGGAAAGTTTTCCAGCCGCTGTGCTCGATCACGTGGTACATCACCACCGCCAGCGCGGCGAAGGCGCGCAGCAGGTTCACGTTGTCGTATCGCACGGGTGCGGCGCGCGGCGCCGCGGCGCGCGCGTCGGTCGCACGCTCGTCGGCGAGGGGCGGCAGGGATTCGGGCGGCGCGATCACGCGCCGCTGCAGGATCGCGGGGTCAAGCGCCCGATATTAACTTGCCCGCCCGCGCAAGGCGAAACGACCGCCGCGGGGAAACGAAAAGGCCTCCGCGAGGGAGGCCTTTCGTGGGATGGTGGAGGCGGGGGGAATCGAACCCCCGTCCGCAAGCCTTCCACAGACAGCTCTACATGCTTAGCCAGGCCATTTGGTTTAACCACCGCCCCGCAGACCGGCGAGCTGGGCGATGCTGAGCCACCTTGGATTTAGCCCCGAGCGAAGTGGCCCCGCTCAGGACGATCTCATGAATATGACCCTGCGTCCGTCTTTAAGAGCCCGGCCGGGCGCATGAGCACACCCGGGGCAGGGTCCGGCCGGTATTAGGCGGCCAGAGCGTAGTTGCTATCGTTGGCGACTATGTCGTCTGCGGCTGTATTTACGAGGTCTTCCGCGCCTCGGCATGCACTGCGCTGCTTCCGAACCCGCGTCGAAACCGGGTCGCCCCCTTGAAACCGGTGGTGAAGCAATGCGTATGATACGGCACTCATGAGGTGGGGATGGTTCCCGCCGCTTCAAGGACCGCGCATGACACCCGTAAGAATCGTCGGCATCGTGCTCGTCGTCGCGGGCGCGCTCGCGCTCGCCTACGGCGGATTCAGCTACACCAAGGAGACGCACCAGGCGAAGGTCGGCCCGTTCGAGTTCTCCCTCAAGGAGAAGCAGGAAGTGAACGTGCCGCAATGGGCCGGCATCGGCGCGATCGGGCTGGGCGTGGTGCTGCTCGTCGTGGGCGGGCGCAAGGGCAAGTAGCTCAGCGCGCGGCGCCCGGCTCGGCGCGCATCTCGCGCATCCACGCGCCGATGCCCACCGGCGAGTCGACGATGCCGTCCGCGCCCCACAGGACCGGCGGCGCACCGTCGCCGAGATATCCGTAGGCCGCCACCAGCACCGGCATGCCCGCGGCGCGCGCGGCCTGCACGTCGCGCTCGTCGTCCCCGACGTAGAGCGTTTGCATCGGCGCGATGCCCATCTGCGCCGCGGCGAAGAGCAGCGGATCGGGAAAGGGCTTCGGCCGCGGACAGGTGTCCCCGCCCACGATCACCGCCGCGCGATCGGCGAGGCCGAGCGCGGCGAGGAGCGGCCGCGCGAAGCGCTCGAACTTGTTGGTGACGACGCCCCATGCGATGCCTTGCGCTTCGAGGGCGTCGAGGAGCTCCTCCATGCCGGGAAAGAGCCGCGAATCGACGCACAGGTTCTCTTCGTACAGCGCCAGGAAGTCCTCGCGCAGCGCCTGGAACCCGGCATCGTCGGGCTTCAACCCGAACGCCGCGCCGATCATGCCGCGCGCGCCCTTGGAGACATGCGGTCGCACCGCCTCGATCGGCACGCGCGGCTTGCCGTGCCGCTCGAGCAGGCGATTCACGGTGAGCGCCATGTCCGGCGCGGTATCGGCGAGGGTGCCGTCGAGGTCGAAGAGCACCGCCTCGATCATTTGCGGCACGCGAGGAGGTAGTTCACGTCGGCGTCGCGGCCGAGCGCATAGCGGCGCGTGAGCGGGTTGTAGGTCATGCCGGTGATGTCGTCCACCTCGAGCCCGGCCGCGCGGCAATCGCGCGCGAGCTCCGAGGGCCGGATGAAGCGCGCGTATTCGTGCGTGCCCTTCGGCAGCAGGCGCAGCACGTACTCGGCGCCGATGATCGCGAAGAGGAACGACTTCGCGTTGCGGTTGAGGGTCGAGAAGAACACGCGTCCCCCCGGCTTCACGAGCGTCGCGCAGGCCCGCACCACGCTCGCCGGCTGCGGCACGTGCTCGAGCATCTCCATGCAGGTCACCACGTCGAACGCTTGAGGGGACTCGGCGGCCAGGTCTTCCGCGGAAAGGTCGCGATACTCGACGGTGCTTCCGACCTCGAGCGCGTGCAGTCGCGCGACCGTGAGCGCGCGCGCCGAAAGGTCGATGCCGGTGACGTTCGCGCTACGCGCCGCCATCGCCTCGGCGAGGATCCCGCCGCCGCAGCCCACGTCGAGCACGCGCTTGCCCGCGAGCCCGCCGGCGAGCTTCTCGATGTGCGCGAGGCGCAGCGGGTTGATCTCGTGCAGCGGCCGGAACTCGCTCGTCGGATCCCACCAGCGATGCGCGAGCGCCGAGAACTTGGCGAGCTCCGCGGGATCGGCGTTCGTCTCCGGGGGCTTGCCGCTCACGCGAGCTTCTCCTTCCACCATCGGGCCTTCTCGCGCAGGTCCTGCTCGTCGATCGATCGCAGCTCGCGGTCCACGAGGCGCGCCTGCCCCTCGACCCAGACATGCGTCACGTTCTCGCGGCCCGCCGCATACACCACGTGCGATGCGGCATCGAAGCAGGGGACCGTCTCCACGGCATCGAGCGAGATCGCGGTGAGGTCCGCGGCCTTGCCGGCGGCGATCGAGCCGATGCGCTCCTCGAGGCCCAGGGCCCGCGCGCCGGCGAGGGTCGCCATCTCGATCGCCTCGAGCGCGCCGAGGGTCGCCGCGTCGCCGCTCGTGACCTTCGCGAGGAGCGCCGCGTTGCGCGCCTCCGCCAGCACGTCGAGGCGGTTATTGCTCGCCGCGCCGTCGGTGCCGACGCCCACGCGCACACCGGCATGCCGCAACAGCGCGACCGGCGCGATGCCGCTCGCGAGCTTCATGTTCGAGGTGGGACAGTGGGCCACGCTCACATTCTCGCGCGCGAAGAGCTCGATCTCGCGTTCCTCGAGGTGCACGCAGTGCACCGCGATGAGCCGCGGCCCCACCACGCCGAGCGCGCGCAGCCGCTCGATCGGCCGCGCGCCGTTTCGCGCGAGCCCTTGCTGGATCTCCGCGACCGTCTCGTGCACGTGGGTGTGGATCGGCAGGTCGAGCTCCTCGGAGAGCACCGCGATGCGCCGCATGGTCTCGTCGCCGACCGTGTAGGGCGCGTGCGGGGCAAGGCAGAACGAGAGCAGCGGCTCGCCGCGATAGGCATCGCGCGTCGCGAGCCCCTTCTCCAGGTATTCGCGCGGGTCCGCGGCATACGCGCTCGGAAACTCGATCGCGATGATGCCGAGCGCCGCGCGCATCCCCGCGCGCAACGCCGCGCGCGCCGTGGCTCCCGGGAAAAAGTACATGTCGTTCACGCACGTGACGCCGCCGCGCAGCATCTCCGCGATCGCGAGGAGGCTCCCGTCGTGCACGAACTCGTCGCTCGCGTGGCGCGCCTCGGCCGGCCAGATGTGCTTCTCGAGCCACTCCATGAGCGGCCGGTCGTCGGCGAGCCCGCGCATCAACGCCATCGCGGCGTGGCAGTGCAGGTTCACGAAGCCCGGCAGCAGCACGTGCCGGTCGAGCCGCACGACTTCGCGCGCGGCGAAGCGCGCGAGGGCTTCGCCGGTCGGGGCGAGCGCGACGATGAGTCCGTCGCGCACCGCGACCGCGTGCTCCGCGAGCACGGCGCGCGGCTCGACGGGAATCACGTGGGCCGCGCAGATGAGGGTGTCGATGTTCTCCATGGGAGCGGGAACAAAAAACCCCGCCGCAGCGGGGTTTTCTGCCGGTGCCGGGAAGCTTACTGCTTCACGCCCCGGAACTCGATGTCGACGCGGCGGTTCTTCTGCCGTCCCGCGGCGGTCTTGTTGGTGGCGACCGGCTGCGTCTCGCCCTTGCCGATGGTCGTGATCTTGGAGGCCGGGATGCCCTTGCTCACGAGGTACGCCTTCACGGCCGCGGCGCGCCGCTCGGAGAGCTTCTGGTTGTAGCGCTCGGTGCCGATCGAATCGGTGTGGCCCGTGGCGATCACCATCTCGAGGTCGACGCCGTTCAGCTTGTCGAGCGCCTCGTCGATCGCCTTCTTGCCGTCCGGGCGCACCACCGACTTGTCGAAGTCGAAGAGCGCGTCGGCCTGGATCACCACCGACTGGCGAACCGAGGAGGGTGCGGGCTTCGCCGGCGTGGGCGCGGGCGCTTCCGGCGCCGCGGGCGTGGCGGGTTCCGAGGGCGCGGCGGGCGCCGCGGGCTCGGGAGCCTTCACGCCGGCGCATTCGGGGAGCACGAGGCCGGACGTGACGACGCAATGTCCCGCGCCATCGCGCACGGCGTGGCCGGAGGAATCCTGAAGGTTCGGCGTGTAGTCGGCGTAAGCCGAGCCGGCCGCCAGCGCGAGGAGCGCGCTTCCGAGGGCAAGCTTGGAGGAAATCGTCATGATCGGAACTCCCGAGAAGTTTGGATGGTTGTTGTGCCGCTTTGGGTTTCTCTGGCTCACCGCCCGAAAACTGCTCGCGCCATCATACACAAACGGCCATTCCCTCCACAACGGGAACGGCAGTCTGCGATGCGGCGTGCGGAGCGGACGGCTGCGACGAGGCCACGGCGTTATGACCTCGCTACGCGTTGGAAAGTGCCATCCCGATGTGATAGAATTTGCATTCGACATTTCGCCGTATTTAATCAAAAAAACAAGCACTTACGCGCCTTACGGCGGCGCGCCCTCCGCGGAAGCCCATGGAATCCTTCGCCAAAGAAACGCATCCCGTCAGCCTCGAGCAGGAGATGCGGCGCTCGTATCTCGATTACGCGATGAGCGTCATCGTGGGCCGCGCGCTGCCCGATGTACGCGACGGCCTGAAGCCCGTCCATCGCCGCGTGCTCTTCGCGATGCACGAGCTCTCCAACGACTGGAACCGGCCCTACAAGAAATCGGCGCGCATCGTCG
>JAICTR010000073.1 GCA_025936275.1 Burkholderiales bacterium | reverse complement strand
CACGCGAGGCATCGAAGCCGCACGAGGCACCGCGGCCACGCGAGGCATCGAAGCCGCACGAGGCACCGCAGCCGCACGAGGCGCCGAAGCCACGCGAGGCATCGAAGCCGCACGAGGCACCGAAGCCACGCGAGGCACCGAAGCCGCACGAGGCACCGAAGCCACGCGAGGCCCCGAAGCCGCACGAGGCACCACAGCCGCACGTGGCCCGGCCCCTGCCCCACGTGCCTGCGCCGCCTTCGCCGCAGGCGAGGGAGCGTCCCGCGCCGGTGCCGAAAGCTCAAGCGCAGGAGCATGCCCGTGCGCCGCAGCCGCAGCCGCAGCCGCAGCGCGCGGCTCCCGAGCCGCGGAACGATACCAAGCCGCCGGCGAGCGAGCCGCATGGGCGCGGCGCACCGGAGCGCAACCGCGGCCGGGAAAAGGGCGAAGAGCACGGCAAGGAGAAGGGCCGCGGCGAGGGCGGCTGAGCCGTTGTGCGCGCGCTCGGGCGCGGCGCAGAATGGGCGCGCCCCCTTCAAGCCTCGAGGAGGAAGCCATGGGAAGAAGGTCGATGCTCGCCGCGCTCGTGGCGCTCGCCGCGCCCGGCGCTTTCGCAAGCTGCGGTTGGGAGTGGATGTGCAACGGCGAGGGAAGCTGCAAGCAGATGCCGGTGTGCGACTCGGTGTACGAGGTGCCGCCCCCCCGGCCCGCCGAGACCGCGCCGACGCCGCCGCCGATGTCGTTGCGCCCGCGCAACGCGATGCACGCGATGCGCGGGCTCGAATGCGAGGAGGTGATGCGCCGCAGCCGCTCCGGCCACTGGTCGTGGGACCAGGCGTGCTACTGCGCCGATCCGATGAAGGCGCGAGATCCCACCACGCCGTTCGCGAACATCGTGCGCTGCGAGACGCCGTGGAAGGAGCGGGCCCAGGCACCCTCTCCGCGGCCCTCCCCCAAGGGGGAGCGAGACCCTTCTCCTACTTGATGCGCCGCGGCGTGAACTCTTCCTCGATCGCCTCGCGGTAGTAGCTCGCGGGCGTGGGCGAGCTCACCAGCCGCCGGTAGACCTCGGGCGAGACGTTCGCGTACTCGAACGTCCCGCTCGTGGTCTCGACCACGAGCTTGCGGTTGCGCTCGTCGTAGCCGGCGGCGCGCAGGCCCGCGGCATTCAGGCGCTTCATCTCCATCGCGTGCCTCCCTCGCGGGCTAGTGGCCGCCCGCCTTGTCGCCCCACAATTCCTTGAGCCGCGCATCGCGCCCGCAGCCGCGCCGGTAGAAGCCGTAGCGCACCGGGTTCTTGCGGTAGAAGTCCTGGTGGTAGTCCTCGGCGGGATAGAACGGCCCCGCCTTCACGATCTGCGTGACGATCGGCGCCTTGAAGGGCTTGGTCGCCTCGATCTTCTTCTTCGATTCCTCCGCGGCTTTGCGCTGCGCCTCGTCGTGCCAGAAAATGGCGGTGCGATATTGGTTTCCGGTGTCGCAGAACTGGCGATCCTTCACCGTCGGATCGACGTTCACCCAGAAGACGTCGAGCAGGTGCTCGTAGCTCACCTTCTTCGGATCGAAGATCACTTCCACGGATTCCGCGTGGCCGGTGGTGCCGGACGACACCTGCTCGTAGGTGGGATTGGCGACGAAGCCGCCGGTGTAGCCGGAGATCGTCGCGATCACGCCCGGCACCTTGTCGTAGTCGGCCTCCATGCACCAGAAGCAGCCGCCGGCGAAGGTGGCGACCTGCGCGCCGGGCGGGATCTTCGGCGCGGGCGCCGCGTTCGCGAAGGACGCGAAGAGCGTGGCGAGGACGAGGGCGGCGATTCTCATGACGGGCTCCATCGGAAATTGTCGATCCTTCTCACGCCAACAGCCGCGGCTCACGGTCGATTCCACAACCAGGCCGCGCCGCGCACGCCGCTCGCATCGCCGTGCAAAGGCGCGAGGAGCCGCGTGCGCACCTCGTCGGAGAATACATGGTCGGCCCAAAGCCGCGGCACCGCGTCGTAGAGCCGCGCGATGCGCGAGAGGCCGCCGCCCAGCACGATCGCATCCGGATCGAGCACGTTGATCACCGTGGCGAGCGCGCGGGCGAGGCGCTCGGCGTAGCGCCCGAGCGATCGCGTGCAGGCTTCGTCATCCTCGTCGGCGCGCCTCGCGATCTCGCGCGCGTCCGTGCGCTCGCCCGTGACGCGCGCGTGGTCGGCCGCGAGCCCCGGGCCGGAGAGATAGGTCTCGATGCAGGCGCGCCGCCCGCACCAGCACAGCGTGAGCGGGCGGTCGTCCCCGCGCGGCAGCGGCAGCGGGTTGTGGCCCCATTCGCCGCCGATCGCGTTCACGCCCTCGAGGATGCGGCCGTGGGCCACGATGCCGCCGCCGACGCCCGTGCCGAGGATCACGCCGAAGACCACCGCCGCGCCCGCCGCGGCCCCATCGGTCGCCTCGGAGAGCGCGAAGCAGTTGGCGTCGTTCGCGACGCGCACCTCGCGCCCGAGTCGACGCTCGAGATCCTCCGTGAGCATGCGGCCGTTGAGCCACGTGGAATTCGCGTTCTTCACGCGGCCGGTGGCGAGCGAGAGCGCGCCCGGCATCGCCACGCCGACGCTGCCGCGCGCGCCGAGCGCGCGCTCCGCTTCTTCAACCAGTTGCGCGATCGCGCCGAGCGTGGCGTCGTAATCGTGCGACGGCGTGTCGATGCGGCTGCGATGGCGCACCGCGCCCGTTCGATCGAGCGCGGCGAGCTCGATCTTCGTGCCGCCCAGGTCGATGCCGATGGAAAGAGCGCCGATGTCCGGCTCCCGCTGCGTCGAAGGAGCCGAACATACCATCGCTTCGCGCGCGCGGCGCGAAGCGATGGCGTGGAGGAAAAGCGAAAAGCCGCGGCGATCAGCGCGCGGCGAGGTTCGGGTTGCCGCCCTGCACGGCGATGCTGCCCGCGAGCGCGCGCGTGCGTCCGCCCTTCACCTGCACCTCGCCGCCGATCAGCGCCGCCTGGATCTGCTCGGCGCTCGGCGAGCGGATGCCCAGGTGCGCGAGGTCGCTGCGCGCGGTCGTGAGCGCGCTGCGAATCTCGTCGTAGCCGAGGGGCGCGGCGGGCGTGAAGCCCGCGAGGCTCACGCCGCGGTCGGGCCCGTTGGTCGCGAGCGTGATGGAGCTGCCGCTGTGCAGGCCGTTCACCAGCGCCTGCGCGTTCTGCGCCCCGCCCGCCCAAGTCGCGAACTCGGAGCTGATGTGCGTCGGGGAAGCCTCGCGGTTCGAGGCCGCCATCGCGGAAGAAGCGACGAGGAGCGAGGCGGCGAGCGAGGCCGCGAGCTTGCGGTGATCCATGGGGCACCTCCGGTGAAAAGTGCCTCCACTATGCGCAACGCCGCCCTTGCCGGAAGTCGGCGCGCTCCGAACGTGGGGTGGGTGGAATCGCGCGGCCGGGGTCGGCCGCTTCCTACCGGCGCTTCAGCCGCCGGCGAGCCCGGGCGAGAAAGCGAGCGTCGCCTCGCACCACGCGGCGACGCGCAACGCGTGCTCGTCCTCGCGGTAGCGGCCCACCACCTGGAAGCCGAGCGGCAGCCCGCGGGGCCCGCGGCCGGTGGGAATGGCGACCGCCGGCATGCCGGTTTGCGTCCAGAGCGCGTTGAACACCGAGTCGCCGGTGCTCGCGAGGCTCTCGGGCGCCTCGCCGATCGCGGGGATGGTGGCGATCGCCTCGTGCTGCTCGAAGACGCGATCGAGCCAGCGGCGATACTCCTCGCGCTTCTCGAGCGCCCGCGAGTATTGCTCCGGCGTTACGGTGCGGCCGCGATCGAGGAGCTCCATCAGCACCGGCGAGAGGCGGATGCGGTGGCGCGACTCGATCAGCATGAAGCTCTTCACCGCCTCGTGCGCGAGGATCGCCCATCCGTTCTCCCAGGCGCCCTCGAAGAGGCGCGGGAGCGTCACCTCGCGCACGCGCGCGCCGGCCGCCTGCAGCTTCATGATGCATTCGACGAAGTGCTGGCGCTGCGCCTCGCTCGCGAGCGGCCATTTCGGCGACTTCACCACCGCGATCCGCGGCGACCCCGCGAGCGGCTCGAGCGGCACGTGCAGCAGCTTGGGCGCGGCACGCACCACGGTCGCCTCGTCGCGGAAGTCCTCGCCCATCAGGCAAGCGCCGAACCACGCGGCATCCGCGACCGAGCGCGCGAAGACGCCGACCGTATCGAGCGTGGGTGCGAACGGCAACACCCCGGTGCGCGAGATCGCGCCGTGCGTGGGCTTGTATCCCACCACGCCGCAGAACGCCGCGGGCCGGATCACCGAGCCCAGGGTCTGCGTGCCGATCGCCACGGGAACGAAACCCGCCGCGACTGCCGCCGCGGAGCCGCTGGAGGAGCCGCCCGGCGTGTGCGCCGGATTCCACGGATTGCGCGTCTTCCCCGGCGAGCGGAAGGCGAACTCGGTGGTGACGGTCTTGCCCATCACCAGGCCGCCCAACGCCTCCAGGCGGCGCACCACCCACGCGGAGGTGGTCGGCACATGGTTGCCGTAGATTACGGAGCCCATGCGCGTCGGGATGCCGCGCGTGTTGATGATGTCCTTCACCCCCACCGGGATGCCGTAGAGCGGGAGGTCGGCGAGGATGCCGCCCGCGCGCTCCTCGGCATCGGCCATGGCGCGCGAGGCGTCGAACCACTCCCAGGCCTGGATGCGCGGCTCCAGGGCGGCGATGCGCCCCGAGCAGGACGTCACGTAGTCCTGCACGGTGGCGCGTCCCTCGCGGTAGGCACGCAGGATTTCGAGGAGGCCGAGGGGATAAAGGTCCATTGTTCTAATTAGTTACGGGGCCGGGGATCGTGCCGGCCCGCGTCAGGACCGCTATTTTGCCGTCCCCCGCAGGGGATTACTAGCCGAGGGCCGCCTTGAGTGCGTTCACGCCCGCCAGCGCGACCCGTTCGTCGTCCGAGGCCTTGACCCCGGAGACGCCGATCGCCCCCAGCACGGCGCCGTCGATTTCGATGGGCACGCCGCCCTGCAGGATCGCCATGCCCTGCGCGATGGAGAGGAAAGCGGTGCGGCCGTTGTTGACCGATTCCTCGAGCAGGCGCGTGGGGCGCTTCCACGCGACCGCGGCGCGCGCCTTCTCCACCGCGGTCTCCACGCTCGAGATCTGCGCGCCGTCCAGGCGCGCCAGCACGATCGTGTGGCCGCCCTCGTCCACCACCGCGATCACCACGCGCCACGCGTTGCGCGCGGCTTCCGCCTCGCACGCGGCGAGCGCCACGCGGGCGGCTTCCAGGGTGAGCGTCTTGCGGAGCGGCAACGTGAGGGCCATGGCGTTTCGATCGAGGGACGAAGCCCTCGATGATAACGTCCGTTGCCGCTCGCTCCTAGGGGGCCGTGAAGCCGCGATCGAGGAAGGGCTTGCGGCCCTCGGGCGAGACCATGTAGTCGAGCAGCGCCCGCGCGGCGGCCGGATCCTTCGCGCCGCTCATCACCACGCCCGAATACACGATCGGCTGCTGCAGCTCCTTCGGCAGGAGACCCGCGATGGTGACCCCCTGCACCGGCAGGATCTCGGTCACGTTGTGGAAGGCGATGTCGACCTCGCCGCGTGCCACCTTCTCGGCGATGTAGCCGCCCTCGCCGAACACCGTCTTCGCGCGCACCTCGTCGCGGATGCCGAGCTTCGGCAGCACCCCCTCGTCGAAGTTGCGCCCGCTGGTGCCGATCTTCGGATCCATGTAGGTGACGGACTTCGCCTCGAGGAGCGCCTTGCGCAGGCCCTCGATGGTGCTCACGTCGGGCACCGGCGCGCCCTTCTTCACCGCGGCCGCGGTGGCGACCATGCCCAGGTCGTGGCGCGTGCCGGGGACGATCACGCCATCGCGCTCGAGCATCGCGAGGTTCTCGACCGGGATCACGAGCACATCGGCGAACTCGCGCGCGGCGAGGCGCTTGCGCAGCTCGCCCGCGGGCGCGAACGAGGCCTTCACCGTGTGCGTGCCGCGCTTCTGCCATTGCGCGGCCGACTCGGCGAGCGCGGCCTTCACCGCGCCCGCGCTCAGCACGACGAGCTCCGAAGCGGCGACGGAGGTGGAGGCGAGAGCGAGTCCGATGGCGGCGGTGAGGGTGAGCGATGGCATGGAAGCTCCGGTCGGGGTCGAAGATCGCGAAATTACCACTTGTGGGAAAATCGCACGATGACTTCCACCCGCCCTCCCTTCGCGGCGCTCTTCGTGATCTGCGCCGGACTGCTCGCGATCGCCCTCTACCTGCAGGAGCAAGTCGGCCTCGAGCCGTGCCCGATGTGCATCCTGCAGCGCTATGCCTTCACCGCGATCGGCCTGGTGGCGCTCGCCGGCGCGATCCAGGGGCCGCGCGGCCGCGGGCTCAAGGCGTACGGCGCGCTGCTGATCGTGCTGGCGTTGGCCGGCGCCGGCGTGGCGGCGCGCCAGTCGTACATCCAGCATTTCCCGCCGAAGGTGTCCTCGTGCGGCACGGACCTCGATTTCCTGGTGAACACGTTCCCGATCTCGCAGGCGTTGCCGAAGATCTTCGCCGGCTCGGGCGATTGCTCCGAGGTGAAGTGGCGCCTCCTCGGCCTCTCGGTCGCCGAATGGGCGCTCGTCTGGTTCATCCTCATCGTGATCGGCTCCGCGTGGCTCGCGTTCCGCCGTCGGGCGGCGCGCTGAGTCGCGAGAAAGCGCCGCGCGCATGAAGCCGGTGTCGCAGGCGGCGCGTCGCGCGTTCCTTTCCCGCGCGCTCGCGCTGGGCGCGGCGGGTTTCCTCCAACCGCTGGCCGGTTGCGCGCCGACGCCGGTCCGCTTCCGCGAGCATCCGTTCACGCTCGGCATCGCATCCGGCGCGCCGCGCGCCGACGGCTTCGTGATCTGGACGCGCCTCGCGCCGCGTCCGCTCGAAGGCGGCGGCATGGAGCCGAAACCGGTCGAGGTCGAGTGGGAAGTCGCGGCCGACGAGCGCTTCGCGAAGGTCGTGCGGCGCGGGAAGGCGATCGCGCATCCGTCGTCCGTGCACGCGGTGCACGTGGAGGTCGATGGGCTCGATGCCGCGCGCGACTACTGGTACCGCTTCATCGCGGGCGGCGAGCGCAGCGACGGCGCGCGCACGCGCACCGCGCCTTCACCGGGCCACGGCGACGAGCGGCTGCGCCTCGCCCTGGCGAGCTGCCAGCAGTACGAGCAGGGCTGGTACGTGGCGCACCGCCACCTCGCGGCCGAGGGCGTGGACCTCGTCGCCTTCGTCGGCGATTACATCTACGAGTCGAGCTGGGGCAACCGCCACGTGCGCCACCACGCGACCGGCGAGCCGCACACGCTCGATGATTACCGCGCGCGCTATGCGCAGTACAAGACGGATCCCGACCTGCAGCGCTCGCACGCCTGCGCGCCGTGGATCTTCACGTGGGACGACCACGAGGTCGACAACGACTATGCCGGCGACCGCTCCGAGGATCTCGATCCGCGGTTCCTCGCGCGCCGCGCCGCCGCCTATCGCGCGTTCCTCGAGCATTTGCCGGTGCGCCCCTCGGAGGTCGAAGCGAACGGCGGCTATCGCATCTACGGGCGCCACGCATGGGGTGATCTCGCGCTGCTGCACGTGCTCGACGATCGCCAGTATCGCGATCACCAGGCTTGTCCCAAGGCGCTGCGCGGCGGCGGCAACGTGGTGGGCGCCGAATGCACCGAGCGCCTCGATCCGCATCGCACGATGCTCGGCGCGGCGCAGGAGCGCTGGCTCGCCGAAGGGCTCGCGCGATCGCGCGCGCATTGGAACCTGGTCGTGCAGCAGACGCTGATGGCGACCGCGGGACGGCCCTCGGAGCGCGGGCCGCTGCACTGGACCGATGGCTGGGACGGATACCCGGTCGCGCGCGAGCGGCTTCTCGCGGCGCTCGCGCAGCCGGGCGTGCGCAACCCCGTCGTGCTGGGTGGCGACGTGCATGCGAACTACGTCGCGGACCTGCATCTCAGGCCCGGCGATCCAGCCTCGCCGCTCGTCGCCGCGGAATTCTGCGGCACCTCGATCACCTCGCAAGGCACGCGCCCCGACGTGATCGCGCGCATCAAGGGCGCGAACCCGCACATCCGCTTCGCCGAATCGACGAAGCGCGGCTACGTGCTGCTGGATGTCTCGCGCGGTCGCACCGAGGCGGCGCTGCGCGTGGTGGAAACCGTGAAGGAGCGCGAGTCGCCGGTGGCGACGCGCGCGAGGTTCACGGTGGAGGACGGGCGGCCCGGCGTGCAGGCCTGAGGAAGGCGGCGCGGCGAATGCCGCGCCGCCGATGCATCACTTGAGGCCGAGGATCTGCTTCGCCTTCGCGAGGTCGTCCACGGAGGCCTGGTGGTTGCCGGCCTTGTGCTCGGCCTCACCCTTCGCGCGCAGCTCCTTCACTTCCTTCATCTGCTCGGCCGAGAGCTTCGGGTGCTTGGCGAGCGCGGCATCGATCTGCTTCATGTCCTTCGGGCAATGGAAGGCGAAGGCGGCGCTGGAGGCGAAGGCCAGCGCGGCGGCCAGGGCAAGCGTGCGTTTCATCGAATTCTCCTGTGGCGGTGGGACGGTTGGGAACGGACTTGCTACGCCCGGGCGAACAGGCCGGGGGCGCCATTATTCCTCAACCGCCGGCGATCTGCCGCAGGTCCGCCACCGGCTCGGCGGCGAGGCGCCCCGCCGCCTCGAGCGCGAGGATCTCGGCGGCGACGTCGTCCGCGGAACGCAACGCACCCTCGGCCTTCATGCGGCGGAAGCGCTCGACGTCCGCGAAGTCCGTGACGGCGGCCTCGCGGATCTCTCCCTGCATCGCGGTATCGATCACGCCGGGCGCGAGGCTCACCACCTCGACCGCGCGTCCGCGCGATTGCGCCTCGAGCGCCGCGACGCGCGAGGCCATGTCGAGCCCCGCCTTCGCCGCGCAGTACGCGCTCCATCCGGAGACCGGCCGGCGTCCCGCGCCGGAGGAGATGTTCACGATGCGCGCGAGCCCCGCCACGCCTTCGGTCATGCGCAGGAACCGGCGCATGAGCCGCATCGGCGCGGCGAGGTTCACGAGGAGGTTTCTTTCGAGCGCGTCCGGATCGATCGCGTCCAATGGCGCGACCGGCGCCACCACGCCCGCGGTGTTGAAGAGCACCGCCTTCGCGTAGCGCTTGCCGCGGATGCGGCTTTCCACGCGGTCGCAGGCGCGCTCGAGCGCGGCGCCGTCGGCGAGGTCCGCCTCGATGCGCGCGCCGCCCGGCAGCGGGGCATCGGGGGCGCGGGCGAGCGCGATCAGCTCGTTCGAGGGATCGGCGGCGATGCGTTGCGCGAGCGCGGCGCCGAGCCCGCGCGTGGTTCCGGTGACGATGTAGAGGTTCATGGGGGGAGGTTTCGCTATGATGCGGCGGTGGCCATCTTATCCCCACGCCCGCGATCCCCGCGCGTCACCCTCGCGCTCGTCGCGTCGAGCATCGCGCTCACCGCGGTGGTGTGGCTCGAGGGCCCGGCGCGCATGCTGCCGGCGCTGCTCATCGGGCGGCCGGGAAGCGCGTTGTTTTCCGACATCCTCTCCGGCGAGGTGTGGCGCCTGGTGACGCCGATCTTCGTGCACTTCGGCGCGCTGCACCTCATCTTCAACATGATGTGGCTCTGGGACCTGGGCGGCGCCATCGAGCGGCTGAAGGGCGGAGCCTTCCTCGCGATCTTCGTCGCCGCGAGCGGCATCGCCTCGAACGCGGCGCAGTACGCGATCACGCACTCGCCCAACTTCGGCGGCATGTCCGGCGTGGTGTACGCGCTCCTGGGCTACGTATGGATGCAGGGACGCTTCAATCCCGCCTTCGGCATCGCGCTGCATCGCGCGACCGTCGTCATGATGCTCGCGTGGT
>JAICTR010000485.1 GCA_025936275.1 Burkholderiales bacterium | reverse complement strand
GTCCCCTTTTTCTCTTAGGCGGAACGACGTAGCGGCTCGATGTCCGTTCCGTCTAAGAGAAAAAGGGGACTGTCCCTATTTTGAAAGGAGACTGAAATGCCGACACTGAGACTGGGCGACACCGCCCCCGACTTCACGCAGGAATCGACGCAGGGCCCGATCCACTTCCACCAATGGCTGGGAGACTCGTGGGGCGTGCTCTTCTCGCACCCGAAGGACTTCACGCCGGTGTGCACGACGGAGCTCGGCTACACCGCGAAGCTCGCCGATGATTTCCGCAAGCGCAACACCAAGGTGCTCGCGGTGAGCGTCGATCCGCTCGACTCGCACAACGGCTGGGTGGGCGACATCGAGGAGACCTCGGGGGTGAAGGTGAACTTCCCGATCCTCGCCGATCCGGATCGCAAGGTGGCGACGCTCTACGACATGATCCACCCGAACGCCAACGACACCCTCACCGTGCGCTCGGTGTACGTGATCGATCCGAAGAAGAAGATCCGGCTGGTGATCACGTATCCGGCGAGCACCGGGCGCAACTTCGACGAGATCCTGCGCGTCATCGACTCGCTGCAGCTCACCGACCAGCACAGCGTCGCGACGCCGGTGAACTGGAAGCAGGGCGAGGACGTGATCGTCGCGCCCTCGATCCAGGATCCCGAGGTGCTCAAGCAGAAGTTTCCGAAGGGGATCCGCGCCGTGAAGCCGTACCTGCGCTACACGCCGCAGCCGGGCCGCTGAAGACCGCAGGGCCATCGCGCCGCCGCTTGGTAAAGTGGCGGCGTGATCCCCTGGCTCAAAGGCGACGCGCCTTTCCCGCCCGTCTCGAAGGCGCTGCGCACGCCGAACGGGCTGCTCTGCGCGGGCGGCGACCTTTCGCCGGAGCGGTTGGTCGATGCGTACCGGCACGGCATCTTCCCCTGGTACTCCGAAGGCGACCCGATCCTCTGGTGGTCGCCCGATCCGCGCATGGTGCTCTTTCCCGACGAGCTCAAGGTGTCGCGCTCGTTGAGGAAGACGCTCGCGCGCGACGTGTACGAGACGCGCGTCGACACCGCCTTCCGCGCGGTGATGGAGGCCTGCGCCGCGCCGCGCGAGCCCGGCGGCGGCACCTGGATCGTGCCGGAGATGATCGAGGCCTACGTGCGCCTGCACGAACGCGGCTTCGCGCATTCGGTCGAATCGTGGCGCGACGGTGAGCTGGTCGGGGGCCTCTACGGAATCGCGCTCGGCGACGCGTTCTTCGGCGAGTCGATGTTCGCGCATGCGACCGACGCCTCGAAGGTCGCCCTGGTGCGGCTCGTCGAGCGCCTGCGCAGCCGCGGCTGCCGCGTGATCGACTGCCAGCAGGCGACCGCCCACCTCGCCTCGCTCGGCGCCCGCGAGGTCCCGCGCGAGCGCTTCGCCCAGCTGCTGCGGGAGTCGATACAATATTCACCGGGCGGCGAGCGCTGGGAGGCGCAGGCGCCGCCGCGGCAACGACAATAGGGGCATGGCGAAACTCAACGACCTTCCGATCGCGAACCTGCAGTTCTACGCGACGGCACCGTATCCCTGCAGCTACCTTCCCGGGAAGCTCGCGCGCTCCCAGGTCGCGACGCCGAGCTACCTGATCGATACCGAGACCTACAGCGCGCTCGTCTCCGCGGGCTTCCGCCGCAGCGGCGCGTTCACCTACCGGCCCTATTGCGACCATTGCCACGCCTGCGTGCCGGTGCGCGTGGTGGCGGCGGAGTTCGAGCCCACGCGCTCGCAGCGGCGCGCGCAGGCGCGCCATGCCGCGCTCGAGTCGCGCTACGCCGAGCTCAAGTTCAGCGCCGAGCACTACGCGCTCTACCGCCTCTACCAGAGCGAGCGCCACCGCGGCGGCGGCATGGACCACGACAGCCGCGAGCAGTACGCGCACTTCCTGCTGCAGTCGAACGTCGCCACGCGCCTCATCGAGTTCCGCGAGGGCGGCGAGCTGCGCATGGTGTCCATCGTGGACGAGCTCACCGACGGCCTCTCCTCCGTGTACACGTTCTTCGATCCG
>JAICTR010000416.1 GCA_025936275.1 Burkholderiales bacterium | reverse complement strand
TTCCTCAGCAGCTCCTCCATCTCGGAGCGGATGCGCTCCTCGATCTCCTCCTTGAGCCGCGCCTTGAGCTGCTGCTCGGCGCTGGTCGCCTGCTGCGCCTGCTTCCTGGCGGCGGCTTCCGCATCGGCGCGCGCCTTGGCGAGTGCCTGCGCCTCCGCTTCCGCCCGGGCGCGGGCCTCGGCGAGCGCGCGCGCTTCCTTCTCCGCCTTCTCGCGCAGATCGGTGAGGCGACGGCTCTCCGCCTCCTCCTTCGCCTGCTGCTCGGCGGTGAGGCGCGCCTGCTGCTCGGCGTAGGCCTTGCGGCGTGCTTCCTCCTCGCGCGTCTTGGTCTCGAGCTCGGCCTTGGCGCGATCGGCCGCGTCCTTGGCGCGCCTCGCCTGCTCCATCGCCTGTTGCTCGGCCTGCGCCTTGGCGCGGGCTTCCGCCTCGAGCTTGGCGCGGCTCTCCGCCTCGGCCTTCGCGCGCACGCGCGCCTGCTCGTGAGCCTGCTCGCGCGCCTTCTTCTCGGCCTCGGCCTTCTCCTGCTGGCGCACCAGCTCGCTGATGTCGTTCGCCGCGCCGGGGATCACGCGCTGCGTCGCCGTGGGCATCTTGCCGGGCGCGGTGAAATCGAAATCGTCCTCGCCGGCGAACGGGTCGAGCTCCTCCTTGCGGACCTGGAAGACCCGCGCGAAGCCGTCCTTGGTAAGCGTGTTGAGCGCCTTCTCGAGGGCGTTCTTGTCGAACTCGGCCTTCTCCATGATCTGGGCGAAGTTCGACTTGCCGTCGATGAGCTTCAGGACCTTCATGAGGTCCTTCGAGAGCGAGGCGGATCTCTGGTTGACCTGCGTGATGCCTTTCGCGGTCTTGGTGAATACCGTGGTGCGATCCATCGACTCCCCGCTTGTTATGGCGCTCCCTGACGCGCCAATAATGGCATGGATTCATGGCGTTGCAAAACGACTTGAAACACATCCGACGAGCGGTTGCGAGAACCGCGCGAGCGGGCGGCGGTCCGAAAGCCTGGTGCAAGCCCAAACAAGGAATACGCCATGCGCGTCACCGCGTTACTGCTGCTTTCCCTCGCCGCGCTGGCGCTTCCCGCCGCGGGGCAGGATCTTCCCGGCCGCGTCGGCCGCCTCGCATGGCTCGATGGCGATGTCGCCGTCTACCAGGATCCCGACCGCGGCTGGGAGCCGGCGGCCATCAACTGGCCGATCACTTCGAAAAACTCGGTGTGGACCGAGTCCCAGGCGCGCGCGGAGGTCCAGGTGGCCGCGATCGCGGTGCGCATGGATGGCGCGAGCCAGCTCGATGTGTCGCGAATCGACGACGGCCTTTTCGATGCGACGCTCGAGGGCGGCACGGCGGCGATCCGCATCCACCACCTGCGCCCGGACGAGCGTGTGCGCGTATCCACGCCGCAGGCAAGCTTCCTGCTGCACGACGAAGGGCGCTATCGCCTCGAGCACGATCGCGAGCGCGGCGAATCGCGGCTCTCGGTCTTCTCCGGCGTCGCCGAGCTCGACATGGCGAACGGCCGCACGCGCATCGTCGCGGGGCAATCGATCGTGATCTGGGGCGGCGCGCGCCCGCAGTACGCGCTGCAGGAGGCGTACCTCACCGACTTCGATCGCTGGGCGATGGCGCGCGACGAGCGCTGGATCGAGCGGCGCGCGCCCGCCTATGTCTCGTACGAGATGACCGGCTACGAGGATCTCGATACGTACGGCGAGTGGGCCAGCGACCCGGTGTACGGCGTCGTGTGGTATCCCACGCGCATCGGCAACGACTGGGCGCCGTATCGCGAGGGCCGCTGGACCTACGTCGAGCCGTGGGGCTGGACCTGGGTGGATGCCGAGCCGTGGGGCTACGCGCCGTTCCACTACGGGCGCTGGGTGAACCTGCAGGGCCGCTGGGGATGGTGCCCGGGCAAACGCGTCGACCGGCCCGTGTGGGCGCCGGCGCTGGTCGGCTTCATCGGCGGCGCCGGCTGGAGCGTGAGCAAGAGCACCGGTGCGCCGGTGGTCGGCTGGTATCCCCTCGCGCCCTCCGAGCCTTACCGTCCGTGGTTCCGCGCCGGCCGCCGGTACGAGCAGCGCGTGAACGTCACGGTGATCAACGTGCCCGATCGGGTCGCGCGCGAGCATCGCCAATGGAACCGCGATCGCGCCGCGACCGTCGTGCGGCGCGAGGCGTTGGTCGAACGGCGCCCGGTCTCGCAGGCCCGCGTGAGCGTGCCGGCGCAGGCGCTGCAAGGCGCGCCGGCAATCGCGGCGCCGGCGAGCGCGCTGCCGAGCCGCAACGCGGTGCGCGAGGCCCACCGCCGCGAGCGCCCGCGCCGGCAGGAGGCGGCGAACCCGGTGGCGCGGCCGAGCTTCGCCAAGCCGCGCGCCGCACCGCATGCCGCGCCGAAGGGCGCCACGCCGCCCGCGCCGGCGAGCGCGCCCGTGGCACGCGATCGCGTGCCGCCGCGCGGCGAGGATCGCGGCAATCGGCGCGGCGCGCCGGAACGCACGCAAAGCGAAACAGCGCCGCGCTCGAGCGCCGAGCGCAACGCCGCGCGCCAACGCGCGAACGAGGAGCGCGAGGCGGCGCAGAAGCACGGCGGACCGCCGCAGCCGCACGCCGCGCCACCGCAGCGCGCCGCGCCACCGCAGCGCGCCGCGCCACCGCAACGCGCGACGCCGCCGCAGTCGCATGAGGCACCACAACCACGCGAGGCACCACAGCCACGCGAAGCACCG
>JAICTR010000532.1 GCA_025936275.1 Burkholderiales bacterium | reverse complement strand
TTCGCCTGGGCGATAACGTACTTCCCCTCCTCGATCGCGGAGAGGTACTCGATGTCCTTCGTGACCTTGGCGTCCTTCACGCGGCGGTACGGCGTCTCGATGAAGCCGTACTCGTTGGTGCGCGCGTAGAGGGCGAGCGAATTGATGAGGCCGATGTTCGGGCCTTCCGGCGTCTCGATCGGGCAGACGCGCCCGTAGTGCGTCGGATGGACGTCGCGCACCTCGAAGCCCGCTCGCTCGCGCGTGAGGCCCCCGGGACCCAGCGCCGAGATGCGGCGCTTGTGCGTGATCTCGGAGAGCGGGTTGGTCTGGTCCATGAACTGCGAGAGCTGGCTCGAGCCGAAGAACTCCTTGATCGCCGCGGAGACGGGCTTCGCGTTGATGAGGTCGTGCGGCATCAGGTTCTCGCTCTCGGCCTGCGAGAGGCGCTCGCGCACCGCGCGCTCGACGCGCACCAGGCCCGAGCGGAACTGGTTCTCCGCGAGCTCGCCCACGGAACGCACGCGCCGGTTGCCGAGGTGGTCGATGTCGTCGATCTCGCCGCGGCCGTTGCGCAGCTCGACCAGGATCTTGATCACCGCGACGATGTCCTCGTTGGAGAGGGTCATCGGGCCGGTGAGCTCGTCGCGCCCCACGCGCCGGTTGAACTTCATGCGGCCGACGTCGGAGAGGTCGTAGCGGTCCTCGCTGAAGAAGAGCCCGTTGAAGAGCGTCTTCACGGCGTCTTCCGTCGGCGGCTCGCCGGGACGCATCATGCGGTAGATCGCCACCTGCGCGTTCAGCGCGTCGGTCGACTCGTCGATGCGCAGGGTCTGCGAGATGTACGGGCCCTGGTCGAGGTCGTTGGTGTAGATCGTCTTCACCTCCTCGACACCCGCGTCGAGGATCTTCTTGAGCGAGGCCTCGGTGATCTCTTCGTTCGCGTTCGCGACGATCTCGCCGGTGTCCTTGTTGACCAGGTTCTTGGCGAGCGTGCGGCCGACGAGGTAGTCGGGCTCGACCGAGAGCTTCTTCAGCCCCGCGGCCTCCATGTCGCGGATGTGCTTCACGGTGATGCGCTTGTCCTTCTGCACGATCACCTTGCCCGCCTTGCTCACGATGTCGAACTTGGCGATCTCGCCGCGCAGGCGCTCGGGCACGACCTCGAACTCCACGCCCTTCTTGGTGAGGTGGAAGGTGTCGAAGGAGAAGAACTGCTCGAGGATCTGCTCGGGCGTGTAGCCGAGCGCCTTCAGCAGGATCGTCACCGGCATCTTGCGGCGCCGGTCGACGCGGAAGTAGAGGTAGTCCTTCGGATCGAACTCGAAGTCGAGCCACGACCCGCGGTACGGGATCACGCGCGCGGAGAAGAGGAGCTTGCCCGAGGAGTGCGTCTTGCCGCGATCGTGCTCGAAGAACACGCCCGGGGAGCGGTGCAGCTGGGAGACGATCACGCGCTCGGTGCCGTTGATGATGAACGAGCCGTTGCGGGTCATGAGCGGGATCTCGCCCATGTACACCTCCTGCTCCTTCACTTCCTTCACCGTGGGCTTGGAAGCCTCGCGATCCATGATCGTGAGGCGCACCTTGGCGCGCAGCGGGCTCGCGAAGGTGAGGCC
>JAICTR010000053.1 GCA_025936275.1 Burkholderiales bacterium | reverse complement strand
GAAGCTGCTCCTCATGGAAGAGCGCCTGCACCAGCGGGTCGTGGGCCAGGACGAAGCCGTGCGCCTCGTCTCCGACGCCATCCGCCGCTCGCGCGCGGGCCTCGCCGATCCGGACAAGCCCTACGGCTCGTTCCTCTTCCTCGGTCCCACCGGCGTCGGCAAGACCGAGCTTTGCAAGGCGCTCGCCGAGTTCCTGTTCGATTCCGAGGACGCGCTGGTGCGCATCGACATGTCGGAGTACATGGAGAAGCACTCGGTCGCGCGCCTCATCGGCGCGCCGCCGGGCTACGTCGGCTACGAGGAGGGCGGGCACCTCACCGAGATCGTGCGGCGCAAGCCCTATTGCGTGATCCTCCTCGACGAAGTGGAGAAGGCGCACCCGGATGTGTTCAACGTGCTGCTGCAGGTGCTCGACGACGGGCGCATGACCGATGGCCAGGGGCGCACCGTGAACTTCAAGAACACGGTGATCGTGATGACCTCGAACCTCGGCTCGCAGATGATCCAGGCGATGGCGGGGCAGGACTACCAGGTGGTGAAGCTCGCGGTGATGGGCGAGGTGAAGTCGCACTTCCGGCCCGAGTTCGTGAACCGCATCGACGAGATCGTGGTGTTCCACGCGTTGGACGAGGCGAACATCGCGCACATCGCGCGCGTGCAGCTGAAGTACCTGCAGCGGCGCATCGAGGCGTTGGACATGCACCTGGAGGTGACCGATGCGGCGGTGGCGGAGCTTGCCAAGGCCGGCTTCGACCCGGTGTACGGCGCGCGGCCGTTGAAGCGCGCCATCCAGCAGAGCCTCGAGAACCCGCTCTCCAAGGAGCTCCTCGAGGGCCGCTTCGCGCCCAAGGACACCATCGTCGCCGACGTGAAGAACGGGCGCTTCGTCTTCGACAAGCGCTCGGCCGAGGAGCACAAGAAGGCCGCGTAAAGCTCTCCCTCTCCCTCGGGGGAGGGCCGGGAGAGGGTCGACCGAAGGGCCGCGAGCGCGGCCCTTTTCTTGCGCCAATGCGCCAACCGCACCAATAACTTTCCGGCGTCGCCGCTGTCCGCCTTGAATCCCCCCGTTTGCCGGAGGAGTCCTCCATGAAGACCCCAGTCCTCGTCGCAGCGCTGATCGCCGCGCTCCCCGTCGCCGCCCAAGCCCAGGTTTCCCACTCCCGCGCCGCCATCACCGGCCCCGTGGTGATCCCCGCCGAGCCCGCCTACGTCGCACCGGCGCCCAGCTACCCCTGCAGCGACCTGCAGCGCCGCAGGAACGTGCTCGAAGACGAGAAGGTCAGCTACGACCGGCAGCGCGACCAGCTCGACGCCGAGGCGGCCGACCTCGCGCGCGAGCTGCGTAACCTCGATTCCACCGACGCGGTCGCGGTCGCCGCGTACAACGCGCGCTCCGACGCGCACAATCGCGCCGTGGCGGAGCACAATCGGCGGGTGGCGGACATGAACGATGCGGTCGCGCGCCTCACCGGCGAGCTCGCCGATGCCACGCCGTACTGCCGCTTCGCCTGGAACTACTGACACACCCACGAAAGGAAATCCGATGAAGGCGCGCAAGCTCGGGCAGGGCCTCGAGGTCTCCACCCTGGGCCTCGGGTGCATGGGCATGTCCGAGTTCTATGCCGGCGGCAGCGAAAAGGAATCGATCGACACGATCCATCGCGCGATCGACCTCGGCATCACCTTCTTCGATACCGCCGACATGTACGGCGTCGGGCGCAACGAGGAGCTGCTGGGCCGCGCGATTCGCGGCAAGCGCACCGGCCTCGTGATCGCCACCAAGTTCGGCAACGTGCGCGGCGAGGATGCGAGCTTCCGCGGCGTGAACGGCAAGCCCGAGTACGTGAAGGCGGCGTGCGATGCGAGCCTGAAGCGCCTCGGGATCGAGGTGATCGACCTCTACTACCAGCACCGCGTCGATCCCGAGACGCCGATCGAGGACACCGTCGGCGCCATGGCGGACCTCGTGCGCCAGGGCAAGGTGCGTTGGCTCGGGCTCTCGGAAGCCGCGCCGCAGACCATCCGCCGCGCGCACAAGGTGCATCCCATCGCCGCGCTGCAGACCGAGTATTCGCTCTGGAGCCGCGAGCCCGAGGACGAGATCCTGCCGGCGCTGCGCGAGCTGGGCATCGGCTTCGTGCCCTACAGTCCTCTCGGCCGCGGCTTCCTCACCGGACGCATCCGCTCCATCGACGACCTGGAGTCGAACGACTATCGCCGCAACTCCCCGCGCTTCCAGGGCGCGAACTTCGAGAAGAACCTGCACCTGCTGGACGAGGTGAACGCCCTCGCCGACGAGAAGGGCTGCACGCCTTCGCAGCTCGCGCTGGCGTGGGTCCTCGCGCAGGGCGAGGACATCGTGCCGATTCCCGGCACCAAGCACGTGAAGTACCTCGAGGAGAACGCGAAGGCCGCGGAGATCCGCCTCGCGCCCAAGGATCTCGAGCGCATCGACCGCGCGATGCCGCCCGGTGCGGCCGCGGGCATGCGCTATCCCGAGCACGGCATGCGCACCGTCAACCGCTGAGGCTTCAAAGCGGCGGGCGCGTCACCTCGCGCGCGCCGCGGCTCTCGAGGATCGCTCCGATGCGATCGCCTTCGTCGCCCGCATCCACGCTCACCGCGCAGACGGCGCTCCTCATCGCCGAGCCGAACTCGCCGCGCTCGACCGATTCCCGATCCTCGCCCACCTGGTTCTCGTAGGTCTGCCCGGGCGCTTCGGCCGCGATGCCGTCGGCGGTCTGCGGCGCGCTCAGCGTGATGCGCTCGCGGGCGATGCCCTCGGACACCAATGCATCGCGTGCGCGCTGCGCATCACCGTAGCTATCGAAGATGCCGGTAAGCGTTCGGTGTTCCATGGCGGCCTCCAGGCGCGTGCTGTGCCCGTTGGATCGCGCGGCGCGGCCCCCGGTTCGCGCGATCAGGAAAGCCGCGACTCGAGCTCGTCGATGAGCGGCACCTGCGCCGGGAGGATGCGGCGGCGCGCTTCCTCGGTCGGGAACCACGCGGCGCGGTCGACTTCGGGAAATTCCGCCATGCGCCCCGAACGCGGCGGCCACTCCATCGAGAACGCGTTGCTGCGCACGGCATCGGCGTCGCAATCGCCCTCGAGCGCCCAGGCCCGCACGAGCTTGCCTGCCTTCTGCCGCACCGGGGCGAGCGGCACGAAATCGCCCGACGCGGTGAAGCCCGTCTCCTCGGCGAACTCGCGCCGCGCGGCGTCGAGCGCCTCCTCGGAATCGTCGTGCTCGCCCTTGGGGATCGTCCACGCGCCGAGGTCGCGGTTCTTCCAGAAGGGGCCGCCGGGATGCACGAGCAGCACCTCGAGGCCCGCCGCGCCGCGCCGATACATGAGGATTCCGGCGCTGCGGCGGGCCTTGGGCATGTTTCGGAATGATGGGGTCAGGTTAGATTTCGAACCTGTCCCCTTTTCGAGGGACAGGCTGCAAATCTAACCCGACCCCGTCGGCCATGAAAGACCTTGCCCAGGCTTCCGTCTTCCGCCACCTCGTCGGAGGTTCCGAAATCCAACCTGACCCCATCCGCCGCCTCATCCGCCCGGGCCGGCAACGGCGCCTGCGGCAACCTCGGATGGAATTTCCGCCACGAATGCAGAGTCATAGGCGCGTGTTCTCGCTGGAGGAGCCGTCATGGCCAGGTACGGAAAGAAGACGCAGAAGAAAGTGAAGAAGGTGATGGACGAGTACAAGCACGGCAAGCTGAAGAGCGGCCGCTCGGGCAAGAAGGTGAAGAGCCGCAAGCAGGCGATCGCGATCGGGCTTTCCGAAGCGCGCAAGGAAGGCGACAAGGTGCCGTCGCGCAAGAAGTCGAGCAAGAAGAAGTCCTCGAGCCGCAAGAAGTCGTCCAGCCGCAAATCCTCGAGCCGGAAGAAATCCTCGAGCCGGAAGAAGAAGTAGATCAGGCCGCGCGGCGCAGTGCCGGCGATGCGAGCACCGCGGGATTCACGACGTTGATCGGCGTCCCCGCGAGCCACTGCAGGATCTGGTCGAAGATCTCGGCGAACTGCAGCTCGTACTCCTCGCGCGTCGCGTAGCCGACGTGCGGCGTCGCGAGGAGGTTCGGCAGGCTGAGGAGCGGATCGGCAGTGTCGGTGAGCGGCTCGTGCTCGAAGACGTCGACCGCCGCCATCCCGGGGCGCCCTGCCCGCAACGCGGCGACCAGCGCCCCGGGCTCCACGAGCGGCGCGCGGCTGGTGTTCACGAGCAGCGCGCCGGGCTTCATGTGCGCGAGGTCGGCGGCGGTCACGATGCCGCGCGTCGCCGGATAGAGTCGCATGTGCAGCGACACCACATCGGACTCGGCGAAAAAGGCCTCCTTCGACGGCGCGACCTCCACACCTTCCTCGCGTGCGACCGCGCGCGACTTCTCGCTCGCCCACACCCACACGCGCATGCCGAACGCGCGCGCGTACTCGGCCACGGCGTGCGCGATGCGGCCCCAGCCGTAGAGGCCGAGCGTCTTGCCGCGGAGGGTCGTCCCCACGCCCATCTGCCACTGCCCGGCCTTGAGCGAAGCGACCTGCTGCGGGATCTGGCGCATCGCCGCGAGCACCAGCGCCCAGGTGAGCTCGGCCGCCGCATAGCAGGGCGTGCCCGGATGCTGGCTCGAGGAGACGACGATGCCGAGGCGCGTGCAGGCCTCGGTGTCGATGTGCGGATAGACGCTCCGCTGGCTGATGAGCTTGAGGCGCGGCAGGCGCTCGAGGAGCGGCGCGCGGATCTTCGTACGCTCGCGAATCAGCACCACGACGTCCGAGGCGGCCAGGCGCGTGGCGAGCACGTCGTCGTCCTGTACGTGGTCGTTCCAGATCTCGACCTCGTGCCTTGCGAGCATCGCGAAGCAGGGCAGCGTGCGGATGGTGTCGAAGTAATCGTCGAGGATGGAGATCTTCATCGTTCAATACCGGTTCGATTCGGGCTTGTCGGCCGCGGACACGCTACGGATGATCCGGCAGGGGTTGCCGACGGCGAATACGTCCGCGGGAATGTCCCGGGTCACGACGCTTCCCGCGCCGATCACCGATCGCGATCCGATCTTCACGCCGGGGCAGATGATCGCGCCGCCGCCGATCCAGACGTCGCTTCCGATCTCGACCGGCTTCGCGAATTCCTGCTCGCGACGGAGCTTCGCATCGAGCGGATGCATCGCCGTATAGACCTGCACGGCCGGGCCGAAGAGCGTGTAGTCGCCGACCGCCACGCGCGCCACGTCGAGCACCACGCAGTTGAAGTTGAAGAACACCCGGCGGCCGAGCTCGATGTTCGTGCCGTAGTCGCAGAAGAAGGGCGGCTGCATCCACACCGTGTCGCCGCCGCGGCCGAAGAGCTCGACGAGGATGCGCCGGCGTCCTTCCTGCTGCGCCTCGCGCGTGCCGTTGAGGTCCTGGCAGAGGTCGCGAGCCCGATGCCGCGCGCGCACGAGATCCGGGTCGAGCGGGTCGTAGAGCTCGCCGGCCAGCATCTTCTCCCGTTCGGTGCGCATGCCGGCTGCGTCAGGCGGTGGCGTCCTGCGGCGGATGCTCGGCGAACCAGGCGGCGATCTCGGGCATCGCCGGCTCGAAGGGGCCAGGCGCCGAGAAGTTGAGGACGCCCGCGCGCACGGCGCCGCGGTTCTCGAAGTCGTGCACGGTTCCTCCGGGCACGAGCACGAAGGAGCCCTTCGGGCACTCGTGCCACTCGTCGCCGGCACGGATGCTCATCACGCCTTCGATCACGTAGAAGAGGTCATCCTCGGGATGCGAATGGGCGCCCGGACCTTGCGTGTGCGGCTCGAGCCACCACTCCGAGACCGAGTAGCGCGACGCGGTCTCGGCCTCGTCGGCCTTGAAGACCGCCGCGATGCGTCCCATGGGATAGGCGCGCCCCGCGCCCGGGGCGAGGACGATGGGGTTCCGAGGAGCGGTCGCACGGTCTGCCATGGGCCATTCTAACGTCGCCGCTGGTTCGATCGGACCATGCCTGCTCCCTTTGGCGCATGGGAAAATGCGGCTCGTTTCAGCCCCCATTTCCACGTGACGGTCCTTTCGAAGGGTGTTCTCGTCGCGGCGCTGGTCGCCGGCCTCGCGCCGCCCGCGCTCGCGCAAACGCAGACGGTCTGCACCGTCACCGTCAATTCGAGCGACGAGCGCGAGGCGTTTCGGCGCAACCTCCCCGCGGACAAGTTCCACTTCGTGGAGCTGGTGGAGCACGGGCGCCCGGACTGGCTGCGCTCGGCGTGCGAGCGCAAGGTGCGCTGCGACGTGCTGGTGGTCTCGGGGCATTTCGCGGGCACCGAGTTCTATTCGTCGCGCCCGGAAACCAACGAGACGCTGCGCGTGGACGAGATGGAGCGCGCCACCTGCGGCGCGTGCCCCGACCTCTTCTCGCACCTGAAGGAGGTCTATCTCTTCGGCTGCGACAGCCTGAAGGCCGATGCGCCCCAGTCCGCGATGCCCGAGATCGTGCGCGGGCTGGAGGCCGCCGGCGCATCGCGCACCGATGCGCAGCGCATCGCGAGCGCGTTGAGTCGCCGCGAAGGTGAAGACGCGCACGACCGCATGCGCCGCATCTTCGCGGGCGTGCCGGTGATCTACGGGTTCTCGTCGCTGGCTCCGTACGGGCGCACCGCGGGGCCGCTGCTGCAGCGCTACTTCGATACGGCGACTCCCGGCGAGGTCGGCAGCGGCCGCGTGAGCGCGCAGCTCCTCGCGCTCTTCGCGCCCTCCAGCATGGTGGCGACGCACGGCGTCGAACCGGGCGAGGCCGACGCGGCCTATCGCGCCGAGGCATGCCGCTACTACGGCGAGCACACCGCGGCCGAGCGGCTGTCGGTGCTGCGGGAAGAGCTCGCCGGCGGCATGCCGCGCCTGCGCATGGCGTTCGACCGCGCGGAGAAGTTCTTCGCGGGCCTCACCCCGGCGGATCGCGACGAGCCGGCGTTCGCCGCGGCGCTCCGCGACATGGCGGGCGATGAGAGCCTGCGCACGAGCTATCTCGCGGTGGAACGCGCGACGCAGGATCCGGCACTTCGCGTGCGCATGATCGCGCTCGCGCGCAGCGTCGGGTGGCTCTCCGCGGCTCAGCGACAAGCCGAGCTCGGACAGACCATCGTCGATGTGCTGGCGCGCCGCTCCATGGGCTTCGGCGACGTGGAGCTCGTCTGCACGCTCAACGCCGACCGCGCGCTCGATGGCGTGCGCTCCGAGCTCCGCGATCCGCCCGATCTCCTGCACGCGCCGGCGCAATCCGCCGGGCTCGCGTGCCTTGGCAGCGATGCGGCGCGTTCGCGCGTCCTGCGCCTCCTCGCGAGCGGCAACGAAGGCGATGTGCAGCTCGCCCAAGCCTACCTGCGCCATCGCCCGATCACGGATGCCGCGGAGCTCCGCGTCCTCGCGGCGACGATCGCCGCGATGAAGCCGGGGCCCGCCCAGGTGCGCGCGCTCGATACGCTCGGGCGCATGCACGTCGCCGACGCGAAGGTCCTCGATGCGCTCGCGGCGCTCTTCGCGCGCACGCCTTCGCTCGCTGTGCAGCGCGCGATCGCGGAAGCCTTCCTCCGCTCCGACCCGGCGGCCGCGAAGCCCGGCGTGGCGAAGCTCTTTCGGATGCACCGGCTGCGTTCGCCCGATGGCGAGGACCTCATCGACGTCCTGGTGCGCCGATTGTCCTGAAGGCCACGGCGTAGTCCATGGCGTCGGAATGAGCCGACCGGGAGGAAAGGGGATTTCCGGCTGATTTTTCGCCGTTTCTCGACGATGCTCTGGACATGTCGAGAGTTATCCTCGCGGCGCTCGCCGCCGCGTGCGCCGCGTGGAGCGCGGCGGCCCATGCCGAGGCGAAGGCGGGCCGGACGAAGACGGTCTGCACGGTCACCGTGAACTCCGCGGACGAGAAGGAGGCGATGCGCCGCCACCTTCCGCCGGGGAAGTACGACTTCGTCGAGCTCCTCGATCGCCGGCACGACGATTGGCTCGAGCGTGCCTGCCACAGGCACGTGCAGTGCGACGTGCTGGTGATCTCCGGCCACTTCAACGCGGGCGAGACGTTCTATTCCGACAAGGTGGACGTCGAGGCGAGCCTCAAGATGGACGAGCTGGAGCGCGCCTCGTGCAGCCACTCCTGCCCGCCGCTCTTCGCGAAGCTGAAGGAGGTCTATCTCTTCGGCTGCGAGAGCCTGAACCCGCACGCGACACAATATTCCTCGAAATACGGCGAGAGCGGACACGACCGCATGCGCCGCCTGTTCGCGGGCGTGCCGGTGATCTACGGGTTTTCGTCCCATGCGCCGGTGGGCGCCGACGCGGCGCGGCTGCTCGATCGCTATTTCGCCGCCGGCGGCGCTTCGGAAGTCGGAAGCGGCCATGCGAGCGCGAAGCTCTTGCGCATCTTCGGCCGCTCGCTCACCGCGATTCGCGGCGTCCGTGGGTCCGATCCGGGCGCCGAGGAGCGACGCGAGATCTGCGAGTTCTCCGACGACCGCGAGTCGCCCGCCTCGAAGCTGCGCTTCATCCATCGCATGCTGCAGCGTGACCCCGATCGCGCGCGCAAGTACCTCGCGCGGATCGAGAACCTGCTTGGCTCGGTCGGTGCCGCGCAGAAGGAGTCGCCGGCATTCCAATCGGCGCTCGCCGAATACGCGGCGGACGACGCGACCCGCGCGCGTTACCTCGGGATCGCGCGTGCCGCGCGGCCTTATGCGGTGCGCGAACGCATGCTCACCGTGGCGAGCGAGCTCGCGTGGCTCAAGCCGCGGCAATTGCGCGCGGAGCGGATCGCGCTCCTCGACGACATGCTCGCGAGCCGCAAGATGGGCTTCGCCGAGGTGGACCTGGGCTGCACGATGACCTCGGGCGATGCGCTCGCCGGCGCGCTCACCGAGGTGAAGGAGCCTTCGGCGGATTCGCATCCGGTGGCCGATTCGGCGCTGCTCGCCTGCATGGGAAGCCCCGTGGCGCGCGCGGCGATCCTGCGCGCGCTCGCGCGCGACAACGACAAGGACGTCGAGCTCGCGCAGCTCTACCTGCAGCACCGGCCGCTCGCCGACGGGCCGGAGCTGCGGGCGCTCACGGAAGAGGTGACGCGCATGCCGCCTTCCGCCGCGCAGCTTCGGGCGCTCGGCGCGCTGGCACGCCTGCACATCGGCGACCGCGCGATCCTCGACGACCTCGCGCAGGCCTTCGCCGAATCGAAATCGGTGAAGGTGCAGCGCGCGATCGCGGAGGTGTTCATGCGCTCCGATCCGTTGGCGCTTCCGCGGCCGCAGCTGGTCGGGCTGCTGCAGCGCCACCGCCTGAAATCGCCGGACGGCCGGCCGGACCTCATCGATTCGCTGATCTCGAGCCTGCAGGAGCGATCCGCTTCGTGAGCGGTGCCCGTGGGCGCATTCCTGCCCCGGGCGCGCGGCGCTACCATGGGAACCGTCCCATCCCGTTTGGAGGCGACCATGCGGATTCCGGCATTGTTTCTGGCGCTTGCCACCTGCGGCGCCGCATCGGCGGCGGATCTTGCCGCGCGCCCGCCCACCGTGGATCTCGACCAGCCCGGCGCGCTCGATGTGCTGCGCGAAACGAACCCCGGCCGCTACGAGAAGGTCCTGCGCGCCGTCGATGCGCTGCAATCCGAGACCTGCGACGAGAAGCTCGCGCGCTTCTTCCGCGTGCAGCTCGAGATTCCCGACCTGTCGTGCACGGCCTTGCTCCTCACCAGCTACCCGCCGAAGAAGCACATCATGTTCTCGGTCGAGGACACGGCTTACGTGATGAACGCGGTGCAGTACAAGCTCGCGGAGCCGGCGTTCATTCCGGCACGGGACGTCCGCTGAGGCAGGCCGCGGTTCAGCGCTTGCGCGACGATTGGCGCAGCGTGGGATTGAGGCGATCGATGTCCGCCTGCACCTGCTCGCGGCTCCTCTCGTAGACCAGCTCGCGGCCCATCACGCTTCCCGCGTAGGCGAGGCCGTTGCGCGTGGGCGAAAGGTCGCACTTCACGCTGTGCTCGCCCTGGCCCAGCAGCACCTGGATGTGCTCGGCGCGCTTGTTGAGGACCGTCACCTCGATGAGTTGCCCGGCCTCGGTGCGCACCTTGATCTTCTCGATGTCCATGGCGATCTTCCGGGTGTCGATGGAACGAGTCTACGCCGCGCCCGCCGCGAGCCCTATCGTCAGCTCTTGAGGCGATAGCCGGTGCGGAACATCCACGAGGCGATCCCGAGGCAGACGAGGAAAAACCCCAGCGCCATGCCGAAGCTCAGCACGACATCCACGTCCGCGATGCCGTAGAAGGTCCAACGGTAGCCGCTGATGAGATAGACGATCGGGTTGAAGAGGCTGAACGCCTGCCACGCGGGCGGCAGCATCCTGATCGAGTAGAACGCGCCGCCCAGGAACGTGAGCGGCGTCACCACCAGCATCGGGATGAAGCCGAGCTGCTCGAAGCCGTTCGCCCAGATGCCGATCACGAAGCCCAGCAGGCAGAAGGTGAGGGTGGTGAGGACGAGGAACGCCGCCATCGCGATCGGATGCGCGACGTGCACCGGGAAGAAGAGGTTCGCCGTGACGATGATCACGATGGCGAGCACGATCGACTTCGTCGCCGCGGCGCCCACGTACGCCAGCACGATCTCGAGGGCCGAGATGGGCGCCGAGAGCACCTCGTAGATGGTTCCGGTGAATTTCGGCAGGTAGATCCCGATCGAGGCGTTGTTGAGGCTCTCGGTGAAGATCGAGAGCATCACGAGGCCCGGCACGATGAACCCGCCGTAGGGCACGCCCTCGATCTCGCTCATGCGTCCGCCGATCGCCGCGCCGAACACGATGAAGTAGAGCGCGGTGGTGATCACCGGCGTGACGAGGCTTTGCCAGAGCGTGCGCGCG
>JAICTR010000196.1 GCA_025936275.1 Burkholderiales bacterium | reverse complement strand
CACCGCGACCTTCGACGGGCGCGACTCGAACTTCGTCATCGACACGCCGCGCTTGGCGAACGGCGTGAGCATTTCGTAGACGGCGCCCGCCCGATTGCGCGCCGAGAGCACGAGCGAGGTCTTGTCGCGTCCCGACGGCTTCGGTTCGTAGTCGCCCAGCACGAGGAAGCGCGTCGTGTTGTTGGGCTCGTCCTCGATGTTCGAGGCGAGGATGGTGAGGCCGTAGTGCTCGGCCGCCATCTCGCCCGCGACCGCCGCGGAGGCCGTCTCCTCCGCCGCGCGCCGCGCCGCCTCGGCGTTGCTCGCCACGGCCACCCGCTCGGCGTGCGGCAGGTTCGCGTTCAGCCACTCGTGGCATTGCGCGAGCGACTGGCCGTGGGAGAAGACGCGCCGGATCTCCGAGAAATCGCCGGGCGGCACTTTCGACATGAGGTTATGGTGGATGCGCACGATCACCTCGCCGCACACGTTGAGCGGGCTCTGCGGCATGAGGTCGAGCGAGCGGCCCACCGCGCCCTCGGTGGAGTTCTCCACGGGCACCACGCCGAAATCCGCCGCGTTCGACTCCACCTCGCGGAACACCTCGTCGATGGAGGCGACCGGCACGGCGTCCGCGGCGAGGCCGAAATGCTTCAGCGCGGCGCGCTCGCTGAACGTGCCGCGCGGTCCGAGGTAGGCGACGGTGATCGGCCGCTCGAGCGCGAGGCACGCCGACATGATCTCGCGGAAGAGGAGCGCCGCCGTCTCCGCCGAGAGCGGGCCGGGGTTGCGCTCCTTCACGCGGCGCAGCACCTGCGCTTCGCGCTCGGGGCGATACGCCTGTCCCACCTTGAGGGTGCCGATGCGGCGCGCGAGCTTCGCGCGTTCGTTCAGGGCCTCGAGGATGCGCTCGTCGAGGCGATCGATCTCGCCGCGCAGGCGATCGAGCTCGGCGGGATCGCCCGCCCCGGCATCGGATGCGGCGCTCATTGCGGGGAATGCTCGATCGGCGGCAGGGTCCGCACCGACAGCACGCCGGGAATGCGCGCGATGCGGGCGGCGACCTCGGGCTGGACGGCGCTGTCGAGGTCGACGAGCGTGTACGCCATCTCGCCCTTCGATTTGTTGACCATGTTGTGGATGTTGAGGCCGGCCTGCGCCATCGTAGTCGAAATCTGTCCCACCATGTTGGGCACGTTGGCGTTGGCGATCGCGATGCGGTGCGGCGACTCGCGCGCCATCTCCACGCTCGGGAAATTCACCGCGTTCGCGATCGCGCCTTGCTCGAGGAACGCGCGCAGCTGGTCGACCACCATCAGCGCGCAGTTCTCCTCCGCCTCCTCGGTGGAGGCGCCGAGGTGCGGAAACGCGACCACGCCCGGCTGGTTCTGCAGGCGCGGGCTGGGAAAGTCGCACACGTAGGCATGCAGGCGCTTCTCGGCGAGCGATGCGAGCACCGCTTCCTCGTCCACCACCGCATCGCGCGAGAAGTTGAGTAGCACGAGGCCCTTGCGTGCATGGGCGAGGCGCTCGCGGCCGACGAGGTGGCGCGTCTTGGCGTTGAGCGGCACGTGCAGCGTGACGAAGTCCGATCCCTTGAGCACCTCGTCGATGGAGGCCGCGCGGCGCACCGAGCCGGGCAGCCGCCACGCGTTGTCCACCGTGATCTCCGGGTCGTAGCCCACGACGTTCATGCCGAGGCGAAGCGCGCTGTCGGCGACGAGCCCGCCGATGGCGCCCAGGCCCACCACGCCCAGCGTGCGGCCGGGAAGCTCGAAGCCCGCGAACTGCTTCTTGCCTTCCTCGACGCGCTTGTCGAAATCGCCCGAAGGCGCGAGCGATTGCACGTACGCCACCGCCGGCACGAGGTTGCGCGCCGCGGCGAGCATCGCCGCGAGGACCAGCTCCTTCACCGCGTTGGCGTTGGCGCCCGGCGCGTTGAAGACCGGGATGCCGCGCCGGCTCATCTCTTCCACGGGGATGTTGTTGACGCCCGCGCCCGCGCGGCCGATCGCCTTCACGGTATCGGCAATCTCGGCGAGCTCGAGCACATGCGAGCGCAGGAGGATCGCGTCGGGATGGGCGAGCGCCTTGCCCACGGCGTAGGCGCCATGGGGGAAACGCTCCAGGCCGCGCGCGGAGATCGCGTTGTAGGTGGCGATGCGGAACTTCTCGCTCATCGGCAACCGAGGCGCGCGCGCCTCAGGCGTGGGCGCGGCGGAACTCCTCCATGAAAGCGACCAGCGCCTCCACGCCCTCGATCGGCATGGCGTTGTAGATCGAGGCGCGCATGCCGCCCACGGAGCGGTGGCCCTTCAGCTGCGAAAGCCCGCGCGCTTCGGCCTCGGCGAGGAACTCCTTGTCGAGCGCCGCATCGCGCAGGGTAAATGGCACGTTCATGCGCGAGCGGTCCTCCCTGGCCACCGGGTTCGCGTAGAAGTCCTGCGAATCGAGGTAGTCGTAGAGGCGCTTCGCCTTGGCGATGTTGTCGCGCTCCACCTGCGCGAGGCCGCCGCGGTCCAACAGCCACTTGAAGGTGAGCCCGGCGAGGTACACCGAGAACGTGGGCGGCGTGTTGAGCATGGAATCCGCCTCCGACTGCAGCTTGTAGTCGAGCACGTTCGGCGTATCCGGCAACGCGTGCCCGAGGAGATCCTCGCGCACGATGACGACCACGAGGCCCGCGGGCCCGATGTTCTTCTGCGCGCCCGCGTAGATGAGGCCGTACTTCGCCACCTCGATCGGGCGCGAGAGGATGTGCGAGGACATGTCGGCGACCAGCGGCGTCTCGCCGGTATCCGGGGTCCAGTGGAACTCGACGCCGCCGATGGTCTCGTTCGAGCAGATGTGCAGGTAGGCCGCGTCCTTCGACCGCTTCCACGCCGATTGCTTCGGGACGTAGGTGAACTTGCGGTCCTCCGCGGAAGCGGCGACGTTCACCTGCGCGAACTTCTTCGCTTCGGCGATCGCCTTCTTCGACCACTCGCCGGTGTTCACGAAATCGATGTTCTTCCCGCCGCGCAGCAGGTTCATCGGCACCGCGGAGAACTGCAGCGTGGCGCCGCCCTGCAGGAAGAGCACCTTGTGGCTCGCCGGGATCTTCGCCAGCTCGCGCAGGTTCGCCTCGGCCTCGGCCGCGATGGCGATGAACTCGCGCCCGCGGTGGCTCATCTCCATGACGGACATGCCGGCGTCGTGCCAGTTGACGAGCTCCCACTTGGCCTTCTCCAGCACCTCGACCGGCATGGTGGCCGGTCCGGCGCCGAAGTTGAAGATGCGCGCCGCGGGCTTAATGGGGGAGGCCGCCATCGCCATCCTCCGCCGCGCCGCCCGCTTCGCCGGGCTGCTCTCCGCCCGCCTCGATGCGGCCGTTGCCGTTGCCGTGGCCATTGCCGTTGCCGTTGCCGCCGTTGCCGTTGCCGCCGTTGCCGTTTTCGCCGTTCTCCTCGTCGCGATCCATGATGCGCTCGAGGCCCGAGAGCTTCTCGCCTTCGGAGAGGTTGATCAACGTGACGCCCTGCGTGGAGCGGCCCATCTCGCGAATCTCGTTCACGCGCGTGCGGATCAGCACCCCGCCCGAGGTGATGAGCATGATCTCGTCCTCCGCGGAGACGAGCGTGGCGCCGACCACCTTGCCGTTGCGCTCGCTGGTCTGGATCGCGATCATCCCCTGCGTGCCGCGGCCATGGCGCGTGTACTCCGCGATCGGCGTGCGCTTGCCGAAGCCGTTCTCGGTGGCGGTGAGCACCGACTGGCTCTCGTTCTCGGCGACCAGGAGCGCGATCACCTTGCCGCCCTTCGCGAGGTTCATGCCGCGCACGCCGCGCGCGCCGCGGCCCATCGGCCGCACCTCGTTCTCCTCGAAGCGCACCGCCTTGCCCTCGTCGGAGAAGAGCATCACGTCGTGCTTGCCGTCGGTGAGCGCCACGCCGATGAGGTGATCGCCCTCGTCGAGGTCCACGGCGATGATGCCGGAGGGCCGCGGCCGCGAGAACTCCGAGAGCGGCGTCTTCTTCACGACCCCCTCCTGGGTGGCGAAGAACACGTAGGAATCGTCGCGGAACTCCCGCACCGGGAGGATCGCGTTGATGCGCTCGTCCTCGTCCATCTTGAGGAGGTTCACGATGGGCTTGCCGCGCGAGGCGCGGCCGCCCTGCGGCACCTCGTAGACCTTGATCCAGTAGACCTTGCCCTTGTTCGAGAAGCAGAGCACGTAGTCGTGCGTGTTGGCGACGAAAAGCTTCTCGACGAAGTCGTCCTCGCGCGTGGTGGTCGCCTGCTTGCCGCGGCCGCCGCGCTTCTGCGCGCGGTACTCGTCGAGTGGCTGGCTCTTGATGTAGCCGGCATGCGAGAGCGTGACCACCACATCCTCGCGGGCGATCAGGTCCTCGATCTGGATGTCCTGGCCGTTCACCACGATCTCGCTGCGGCGCTTGTCGCCGAACTCGCGCTTGATCTCCGCGAGCTCGTCGCCGATGATCTTCGTCACGCGCTCGGGGCGCGCCAGGATGTCGAGCAGGTCCTCGATCGCCGCGATCACCTCGCGGTACTCGGAGAGGATCTTGTCCTGCTCGAGGCCGGTGAGGCGCTGCAGCTGCATCTCCAGGATGCGCTGCGCCTGCACGTCGGAGAGGCGATAGCCGCCGTGCGCGAGGCCGAACTCCTTCGGCAGCGCATCGGGGCGGAACTGCTCGGCGGAAGCGCGCGCGAGCATCTGCTCCACGAGCGGCGAGCGCCAGGTGCGCGACATGAGCTCGGTGCGCGCCGCCTGGGGCGTCGCCGCCGCCTTGATGATCGCGATCACCTCGTCCACGTTGGAGAGCGCCACCGCGAGGCCTTCGAGCACGTGGCCGCGCTCGCGCGCCTTGCGCAGGTCGTACACCGTGCGCCGCGTGACCACCTCGCGCCGGTGGCGCAGGAAGTGATCGAGGAACTGCTTGAGGTTCAGGAGCTTCGGCTGGCCGTCGACGAGCGCGACCATGTTCATGCCGAAGGTCTCCTGCATCGGCGTGAGCTTGTAGAGGTTGTTGAGGACGATCTCGGCGACCTCGCCGCGCTTCAGCTCGATCACCGCGCGCATGCCGGACTTGTCCGACTCGTCGCGCAAATCCGCGATGCCCTCGACGCGCTTCTCGCGCACCATCTCGCCGATGCGGATCAGGAGCTGCGCCTTGTTCACCTGGTAGGGCAGCTCGTCGATGATGATCGCCTGGCGCCCGCCCTTGTCGAGATCCTCGACGTGCGTTCGCGCGCGCATCACGACGCGTCCGCGGCCGGTGAGGTAGCCCTCCTGCAGCTCGCCCACGCCGTAGATGATTCCCGCGGTCGGGAAATCGGGCGCGGGAATGATCTTGATCAGCTCGGCGATCGGCGTTTCGGGATCCTTGAGGAGCTGCAGGCAGGCGTCGACCACCTCGCCGAGGTTGTGCGGCGGAATGTTGGTCGCCATGCCGACCGCGATGCCCGACGATCCGTTCACCAGCAGGTTCGGGAATCGGGCCGGCAACACCACAGGTTGGGTGGTCCGGCCGTCGTAGTTGGGTTCGAAGTCGACGGTGTCGCGGTTGATGTCGCGCACCATTTCGATCGCCAGCGGCGCCATCCGGCACTCGGTGTAGCGCATCGCGGCGGCGTTGTCGCCATCGACGCTCCCGAAGTTGCCCTGGCCGTCCACTAGCGGATAACGCAGGCTGAAGTCCTGCGCCATGCGCACGATCGTGTCGTACACCGCGGTATCGCCGTGCGGGTGGTATTTACCGATCACGTCGCCGACGATGCGCGCCGAT